>DATFFV010000001.1:0-4770 GCA_035249885.1 Gammaproteobacteria bacterium
CCCTCGATGACCTCCTGGATCCGGTCGCGATCTTCCATCGCGGCCTGCCTGCCCACTTCGGGATTGGCGCCCGCGCCGAGCCCCTTGGTGATGTTGCAGCCGATCTGCAACCCCGTTTTCACCTTGGCACCCTTGAGCGCCTGAGCGTCGGTGTTGGCGCAGATGAAATCCACGCCCTCGATCCCCGCTCGCACCATGTGCGCCACGGCGTTGCCGCCGCCGCCGCCGATCCCGAGCACCTTGATCACAGCCGTTTGGCTGTATCCGTCCATTAGCTCGAACATGTTTCCCTTCTCCTATGAATGAACAGTGAAGCCCTAGAAGTTCTTCTGAAACCACGCCTTCATGCGCTCGAAGGCGTTACCGACACCGAATTTCGTCTGCGCGGCCTCGGCTTTGGCCTGCTGCACTTGCCGGCTGTAAAGCAGGAGCCCGACCCCGGTCGCATGGATCGGGTTGCGCACGACGTCCGAAAGACCCTCGACGAACTGCGGCACGCCCAAGCGCACCGGCATGTGGAACACTTCTTCGGCGAGCTCGATCGCACCTTCCATCTTGGCGCTGCCGCCCGTGAGCACGATGCCGGCCGCCATGAGCTCCTCGAAGCCCGAGCGGCGCAGCTCCTCGCGGATGAGCTGAAAGAGCTCCTCGTAGCGCGGCTCGACAACCTCGGCGAGTGTTTGCCTCGCGAGCCGCCGCGGCGGCCGGTCGCCGACGCTCGGCACTTCGATCGTCTCGTCGGGGTTCGCGAGCTGCGAGAGCGCGCACGCGTACTTGATCTTGATCTCTTCGGCGTACGGCAACGGCGTGCGCAGGCTCACGGCGATGTCGTTCGTGACTTGATCGCCGGCGATCGGAATCACGGCCGTGTGCTGGATTGCGCCGCCACAGAAGATCGCGATGTCCGTCGTGCCGCCGCCCATGTCGACGAGACACACGCCGAGCTCCTTCTCGTCCTCGGTGAGCACGGCGTAACTCGAGGCGAGCTGCTCGAGCACGACGTCCTCGACCGTGAGCCCACAACGCTGTACGCACTTGACGACGTTCTGCGCGGCGCTCACCGCCCCCGTCACGAGGTGCACCTTGGCCTCGAGCCGCACGCCCGACATGCCGATCGGCTCGCGGATGCCTTCCTGCGAGTCGATGATGAATTCCTGCGGCAACACGTGGATGACGCGCTGGTCGGCCGGAATCGCGACGGCACGCGCCGCATCGATGACACGCTCGACGTCGCCGGCGCTGACCTCCTTGTCGCGGATCGCCACGATGCCGTGCGAGTTCAAGCTGCGCACGTGGCTGCCGGCGATCCCAGTGAGCACGCTGTTGATCTCGCAGCCGGCCATGAGCTCGGCTTCCTCGATCGCGCGTTGAATCGACTGCACCGTCGACTCGATGTTGACGACGACGCCGCGCTTGAGCCCCCGCGACGGATTCGAGCCGATGCCGATGACCTCGAGGCGATCGTCGGCCGAGAGCTCGCCGACGATTGCGACGACCTTCGACGTGCCGATGTCGAGGCCGACGATGAGCTTGCGGTCGTCCCGCCTACCCACGGCACCCACTCCGTCGCTCGGCTCGAAAACCGTTAGCCACGAGGCACCTCCGACACCGCGGCGAGATTCGCCGGCGGGCTGCCGCGCCAACCGACGGCAAAGCCGTTCGTGTACCGTAAGTCCACGTAGTCGACGCGCGGCAGCACCGCGGCCAACGCCGGCGCCACCACGGCGAAAAACCGATAGAGGCGCTCGTCGATGTCGCGACGCCCGAGTCGTATCACTTGGCCGCCGCCGAGCACGAGGTGCCAGGCGCCGCGCTCGTCGAGCGCCAAGCTCTCGAGCGAGAGGTCGGCCTCCGCGAGCTTGCCGCGTACGGCGAGATAGCGGCGCGCGACGTCGCGCTCGCTGCCGGGGGGCCCCGCGAGACTCGGCAGCTCGGGAAGCGCGTGCTGCGAGCGCTCCGTGAACAGCTCGCCGCGGACGTTGAGCAGCCCGCTGTCGCCCCAGCGCGCCGCGGCCTGATGCTCGGCGACGCGGACGATGAGCGTGTCGGGCCAGCTGCGCCCGACGTTGGCGCGATCGACCCAGTCGAGCGCCTCGACGCGCTCGCGCAACGCACTCAAGTTCGCCGTGAGGAATCCACCACCGAGCGCGTCGGCGATCGCGGCTTCGACCTGAATCGGCGTGACGCGTTGGAACGTGCCTTCGACGACGAGCTTGCGCACAGGCTGGTCGAGCAGAAGCTCGACGCCCTTGTAGAAGCCATAGAGGCAGGCGGCCATCACCGGCACGAGCAGCGCGGCACGCAGCCGCCGCAGCCACCGCGCACCAACCGTCGGCAGCCTGACGCGCGCGACGCGGCTCTCGACCCTGCGGCGATTGGCTTTCGGGCCGAACATCAGCTTAAGCCCTCCGCGACCGGAGCCAAAGGCTCGCCGACGACGCGTACCTCGAGCTCGAGGTGCACTCCGCTCTCCCGCTCGACGGCCGCGCGCACCTCGGCGATGAGGGTTTCGATGTCGGCCGCGGTGGCCGACCCCAAATTCACGATGAAGTTGGCGTGCTTCTCCGCGACCATCGCACCGCCGATGCGTCGCCCCTTCATGCCGGCCTGCTCGATGAGCCGGCCTGCGAAATCGCCCTCGGGATTGCGGAACACCGAGCCGCAGCTCGGGACCCCGAGCGGCTGCGCCGCGTTGCGCCGCGCGAGCATCTCCTTGATGGCGTCCATCGAGCTCGACTCGTCGTGCTCGAAGCGGAAGTTCGCGCTCAAGAACCACTCGTTCGCGGCCCCGCGCACCGTGCGGTAGCCGATCTCGAACTCCGCACGCGGGCGCTCGCGGACCTTGCCCCGTCGGTCGATCGTGGTGACGCTCTCGACGTGGGTCCAGGTCTCGCCGCCGAACGCGCCCGCGTTCATGGCGAGAGCGCCGCCGACGGTTCCCGGGATCCCCGCGAAGAACGCCGCGGGCCCGAGCTGCCAGCGCACGCAGCGTTTCGCGAGCAGCATGCACGCGAGGCCCGCGCTCGCGCGCACGTGCGTCTCGTCGACACGCACGAGCTCGCGCGGCAACCCGGCCGTCGCGATCACGGTGCCGCGAATGCCGCCGTCGCGCACGAGCAGGTTCGATCCAAGCCCGAGCCAATAGATAGGAGTCGTGGCCGCGAGCTCGCCGAGAATGCTCTGCAGCTCCGCGACGCTCGCCGGCGTGTAGAACGAGTCGGCCGGCCCGCCGACACGCCACGACGTATGCCGGCTCAACAGCTCGTTGCGCAGCGCTTCGGTTCTCGTGGGCTCGGCAGCCACGGGGTTCACTTCTTCGCCCCGACCGGGGTGCGCGCGGCGAGCTTCTCTGGGAGCGTCGGCGCAATGGCGCCGATGCTGCCGGCTCCGAGCGTCAGCACGACGTCGTCGGCCTTGAGGATCTTGAGGAGGACGGCCGGCAGCTCGGCGAGCTCCTCGATGAAAATCGGCTCGACGGCGCCGCGCACGCGCACGGCGCGTGCGAGGGACTTGCCGTCGGCGCCCGCGAGCGGCGTCTCGCCGGCCGAGTAGACATTGGTCAGGACCAACGCGTCGACCGTCGACAACACCTGCGCAAAATCGTCGAGGAGCGCGGCCGTCCGCGTATAACGATGCGGCTGGAAGCACACGACGAGCCTCCGGCCGGGCCAGGCGTCGCGCGCGGCCGCGATCGTCGCTGCGAGCTCGGTCGGGTGGTGGCCGTAGTCGTCGACGAACGTGACGCGGCCAGCCGCCGTCTGCACGGTGCCGTGCACCTGGAGCCGGCGGTCGACCCCCGAGAATTCGGCCAGTGCCTTTTGCAGCGGCTCGTCGGGGATCTCGAGCTCGGCGGCCACGGCGACGGCAGCGAGCGAGTTCGAGACGTTGTGCATGCCCGGCAGGTTGAGCTCGATCGTGAGCGGCGCGCTGCGCTTCTTCGTGAGGACGTCGAAGCGAGTGCGCACACCTTGGCGCGCGACGTTCACGGCCCGAATGTCGGCGCGGTCGCCGAAACCGTAGCTCGCCACGCGCCGGCCCAGCGCGGGGATGAGCTCGCGCGTGTTGGCGTCGTCGCTGCACATGACGGCGAGCCCGTAGAACGGCAGGTTGTGCAGGAACTCGAGGAATCCCTGCTTGAGGCGACCGAGGTCGTTCTCGTAGCTGCCGAGGTGGTCGGCGTCGATGTTCGTCACGACCGCGATCATGGGCTGCAGGTGCAGGAACGACGCGTCGCTCTCGTCGGCCTCGGCGACGAGATAGCGGCCGAGGCCGAGCTTGGCATTGGTGTCGGCGCGCAGGAGACGCCCGCCGATGACGAACGTGGGATCGAGCTCCGCTTCGGCGAGCACGCTGGCGATCAAGCTCGTCGTCGTCGTCTTGCCGTGCGTGCCCGCGATCGCGATGCCGTACCGGAAGCGCATGAGCTCGGCGAGCATCTCGGCGCGGCGCACGACGGGGATGCGGCGCGCGTGCGCGGCCACGATCTCGGGGTTGTCGGCTGCCACGGCGCTCGAGAAGACGACGACGTCGGCGTCGCCCAAATGCTCGGCGGCGTGCCCCTCGGCGACGCGCGCGCCGAGCGAGCGCAGCCGTTCCGTCACGCTCGACAGCTTGACGTCCGTGCCGCTCACCGAGTAGCCCAGGTTGATGAGCACCTCGGCGATACCGGCCATGCCGGCGCCGCCGATGCCGATGAAGTGAATGGTGCGCGTGCGGCCCATCCGGTCTTTCATCGGTGTGCCTCCGCGAGCTCCACGCACGCACGCGCGA
>DATFFV010000002.1:0-2022 GCA_035249885.1 Gammaproteobacteria bacterium
TTGCCTATGGCACGACAGTCGAATTTTACGCCCCAAGACCCGCGCGGATTGTCTCCGCCCCGAGGCGCCGCGCGCCGCTCAACCCGATGCGGCGCTCCAGCGCTGGCCCGCGCCAGCGGGCCGCGCGCGCAACGCTCGCTCGACGACGCGGGGGGCGCGCTCTATCACGAGCAAGTAAGCACGAGTGGCGCCTTCCGGCCGCCGCGTGCCGTGCTCCCAATGCCGCAGCGTGTTCACGCTGAAACCGAAGCGACCGGCGAACTCGTCTTGTGTGAGCCCCAGTCGCGCGCGAATCGCTTTCACGTCGACGTCGCGGGGCACGTGAACTTTGTATCGGTCGCGGCTGGCCGTCCCCTTGGCGTAGGCGACCGCGTCGCTTAAGCCACGGTAAATACTGCGGGCCGGTCTCCTCATGAGCAGATCACTCGTGCGCCACCGCGTCTGCCGCGACCACGGAGCGCCCATCGCAGCTTTCGCACGCCACCGGTGCCTCGCACGATACGGCCCGCCGTCGGTTTCCGAGCGAGGTAGTCGATAAGAACCATCCGTTCCGTGTCGTCGAACAATCGCCGCGCGGCGCCCACGAACTCGGGCGTCTCCACGACTGTAACGGGCGTCGCTGGGGTACGGGTCATCGTAGTCCAATGGACTAGGAGGAGCAACCCGCAGGTTGACGATCGCGCTCTCCATTTAGTAGTCCCGTTTCTCCGGTATCCACGGAGAAATGGTGACGCTGACCGCGCTGCTATACTCGCCGCCCATGTCTCGAATCTCCGCTGGCCTCGGCCGATGCGCCCGCTAGTCCCCGTGATCCTCTCCGGCGGCTCCGGCACGCGCCTCTGGCCGCTGTCGCGCGACGCGAAGCCCAAGCAATTCTTGCCGCTGGTCGGCGAGCACAGCTTGTTCCAGCAGGCGGTTCTCAGAACCCGCCAAGTCAAAGGCTCGGTCCTCGACCCGCTCGTCGTCTGCAACGACGCGCATCGCTTCATCGTCGCGGAGCAGCTGCGCGAGCTCGGCTCACGCGCTATGGCTGTCGTGCTCGAGCCCAAGGGGCGCAACACGGCGCCTGCGGTCGCCGTCGCCGCGCTCATGGCGCAGGGCGCTGCGAAGGGCGACGACCCACTGCTGCTCGTGCTGCCGGCCGATCACCTCGTGCGCGACACCAACGCGTTCGCGGCCGCCGTCGCCGCCGCCGCCGAAGCCGCCGCCGCGGGTCATCTCGTGACCTTCGGCATCGTGCCGGACCGCCCCGAGACGGGCTACGGCTACCTCAAGCGCGGCGCAGACCGCGGCCGCTGGGCGTTGCTCGAGAAATTCGTCGAGAAACCGGACTTGCCCACGGCGGAGCGCTACGTCGCTTCCGGGCAATACCTCTGGAACAGCGGCATGTTCGTGCTCGGCGCCGGTGCGTATCTAAGCGAGCTCGAGCGCCACGCGCCCGCGATGCTCGCCGCCTGCCGCGAAGCCGTGCAGACGGCAGCCGTCGACGCCGATTTCACGCGCCTCGGCGCCGCGTTCGCGGCGGGGCCGGCCGATTCAATCGACTACGCGGTCATGGAGAAGACCGACCGCGCCGCCGTCGTGCCGCTCGACGCCGGTTGGAACGACGTGGGCTCGTGGTCGGCGCTCTACGACGTGCTCGACAAGGACGGCGCCGGCAACGTGGCCGTCGGCGACGCGATCGTCGAGCAGTGCCGCGACACCTACGTGCTCGCGTCGAATCGCACGGTCGCGGCGGTGGGCCTCGAGAACGTCGTCGTCGTCGAGACGCCCGACGCGGTGCTCGTCATCGCGCGCGACGCGGCGCAGAGCGTGAAGAAGGTCGTCGACCGGCTCAAAGAACGCGAGACGGGCCGCTAGCCGCTCACGCGGAGCGCAGCGCGTCGTCCAATGTTTTGGCGGCCAGCAGTCGTTCCCGATCGCTCGCGGGCAGGCGTGTTACCGATTTGAACGTACGAGAAGCCCGGCTTTGCCGGGAGGTTCTCCATGGGTTCGGAAAGAACGCCGCGGGTACTCATTCGA
>DATFFV010000003.1:0-6609 GCA_035249885.1 Gammaproteobacteria bacterium
GACGGCAACATCGGCCGCCTCGCGGCGTTCAACGTCGACACGCTCGAGGAAGAATGGGCCATTCAGCAGCGCGCGCCGTTTTTGACCGGCGTGCTCTCGACAGCGGGCGGCGTCGCGTTCGTCGGCGACCTCGATCGCAGCTTCAAGGCCGTCGACGTGCGCGACGGCCGCGTGCTCTGGGAGACGCGGCTCGCGACCTCGGTGCAAGGGTTCCCGATCGCGTTCGAGGTCGACGGGCGGCAGTACGTCGCCGTGGCCACGGGCTTGGGCGGGGGCAGCCCGCGCGGCGTGCCGTCGCTGCTGACGCCGGAGATTGAGCCGCCGAATCGCGGGCACGCGCTCTACGTGTTTGCCTTGCCGCGCTAGCGCGTCGGGGTAAGATGCCCCCGACATGAGAAGCCTGCTCGCCATCGTCGTCGTATTCGCCCTGCCGCAGGCCACCGCGCAGCACGCGACCGCGTTCGACATCGAGAACGGCGCGCGCGCGTACCAAGGCTCGTGCGCCGCGTGCCACGGCCCCGACGGCAACCTCATCGCGGGCATCGACTTCGGCCGCGGCGTGTTCCGCCGGTCGTACACCGACGACGAGCTCGCGCGGATCATCGTGGGCGGCATCCCCAACACTCCGATGCCGCCGTCGCCCGCGACGTCGGAGCCGCAGGCGCTGCAGATCGTCGCGTACCTGCGCTCCTTGCCCGAGACCGCGACCGACGCCGGCGTCGGCGGCGACGCGGCGCGCGGACGCGAGATCGTGAGGAGCTCGAGCGACTGCATGACCTGCCACCGCATCGGCGGTACGGGGTCGGCGCTGGGTCCCGACCTGAGCCGCATCGGCCTCGACCGGCGCGCCGCGGAGCTCGTGCGTGCGCTCGTCGATCCCAATGCCGAGGTGCAGCCGAACCAACGCACCTACAGAGTCACGCCGCGGCGCGGCGAGCCCGTCGTAGGAAGGCTACTCAATCACGACACGTTCACGGTGCAGCTCTTCGACACGCAAGGGCAGCTGCGCTCGTTCGACAAGGCGGACTTGCGCGACTTCGGCATCGTCGCTTCACCGATGCCGTCGTACCGCGACAAGCTGTCGTCACAAGCGCTCGCCGACGTCGTGAGCTATCTCGTTACGTTGCGCGGAGGGCCTGTGCCATGAGGTGCCGTAGGCGCTGCTGGCAAACACTCGCGCTCACGGCCGGCGTCGCCGCAGCCGTGGGCGGCGTGCAAGCGCAAGTCACGTTCGAGCGCATCGTCAACGCCGCGCGCGAGCCGCACAACTGGTTGAGCTACTCCGCAACGCCGGACAACCAGCGCTACAGCCGGCTCGACTCGATCAATACGGAGAACGTGGCGAACCTCGAGCTTCAGTGGGTATGGCAAACGCGCTCGCTCGAGAAATTCGAGGCCACGCCCCTCGTCGTCGACGGCATTCTCTACACGGTGCAGGCGCCGAACGATGTCGTCGCGCTCGACGCCAAGACCGGTCGCGTCTTCTGGACCTACCACCACGAGCCGTCGCCTGCCGCGCGCACGTGCTGCGGCCGTGTCAATCGCGGCCTCGCGATTCTCGGCGACACTTTATTCATGGGCACGATCGACGCGCACTTGCTCGCGATCGATGCCAAGAGCGGCACGCTCGTCTGGGATGCGACGGTCGCCGATGCTTCCAAGAACTACTCGATCACGATGTCGCCGAACGTCTTCAAGGACAAAGTCATCGTCGGCACGGCCGGCGGCGACATGGGCATCCGCGGGCACATCTCCGCCTTCGACGCGAAAACCGGCAAAGAAGTCTGGCGTTTCTACACGATCCCGGCGCCCGGCGAGCCCGGCAACGACAGTTGGTCGGGCGAGTCGTGGCGCACGGGCGGCGCCGCGGTGTGGAATGCCGCGGCCTACGATCCCGAGACCAATCTCGCGTTCTGGGGCACGGGCAATCCCGCGCCGGACTGGGACGGCAGCACGCGCCTCGGCGACAATTTGTACTCGAACTGCGTCGTGGCGCTCGACGTCGATACCGGCGAGCTCAAGTGGTACTACCAATTCACGCCGCACGACGAGCTCGACTACGACTCGACGCAAGTGCCCGTGCTCGCCGACATCTCGTGGCGCGGTGCGCCGCGCAAGGTGATGCTCTGGGCGAATCGCAACGGGATCATGTACGTGCTCGATCGCCGCACGGGCGAGCTGCTGTTCGGCAAGCCGTACGTCAATCACAACTGGTGGGCGGGCTTCGACGCGAAGGGCAGGCTCCTGCGCGTTCCAGGCATGGACATCGACAAGGAGCCCAAGCTGTTCCGCCCGCACGTGCACGGCGCGATCAATTGGGCGCCGCCGTCGTTCAGCCCGCGCACGGGGCTCTATTACGCCTCGCATTGGGAGGACTCGAGCATCATCGCCGTCGAAGGCCAGTTTCCGCAGGCCGTCCGGACGAATCCCCGGCAGACCGCGATGGGGCAGGTCAACCTCGAGCCGTTCTTCAACGGCGACGGCGAAGCGTACGGCGTCGTGCGCGCCTATCATCCCGACACGCTCGAGGCCGTCTGGGAATTCAAGATGACCGACATCACCTGGGGCGGCGTGCTCACGACGGCCGGCGATCTCGCCTTCGGCGGCGGCCGCGAAGGCTATTTCCTTGCGCTCGACGCGCGCACGGGCGCGCTGCTCTGGCGCGAATCGCTCGGCGGGCAAATCAACGCCGGGGCCATGAGCTACGCGGTCGACGGCAAGCAGTACGTGGCGATCGCCGCGGTCAGCGCGCTGTTCGCGTTTGCGTTGCCTGACGATTAGTCGTGGAACAGAACGCCGTAGTCGAGCTCAACATAGACGAGCTCCAACCGGGGCGGTACCAACCTCGCCTGCAGTTACGCGAGGAAGGTTTGGCCGAGCTCGCCGAGTCGATCCGCGAGCAGGGCGTTCTGCAGCCCTTGATCGTCCGAGTCGTCACGTTGACTGGCGGGGATTCGAAGCACTACGAGATCGTCGCCGGCGAGCGCCGGTGGCGTGCGGCACGACTTGCGGGGCTCGTCACCGTGCCCGTCATGGTTCGCGATCTCACGGACCAATCGGCCCTTGCCGTCGCTCTCATCGAGAACCTGCAGTGCGAGGATCTGAACCCCGTCGATCAGGCGCGCTCGATGTCGAGACTCATCGAGGAGTTCGCCCTCACGCACGACGAGATCGCGAAGGCGCTCGGACGATCGCGCGCGGGCGTCACGAACTTCTTGCGGTTGCTCGACCTTGCGGACGTCGTCAAGGATCTCCTGGTCCAGGGATCGATCGACATGGGCCACGCTCGCGCCTTGCTGCCGCTCGATCAAAAGCAGCAAGCCGCTCTGGCTCGCAAGATCGTGCGTTTCGGCTGGTCGGTGCGCAGAGTCGAGAAGACCGTCACGACGTTGCTCACGCCGGTCCCGAAGCCGAAGGCGACCATCGACGTCCAGACGCGCTGGCTCGAGCAGCAGCTCGCACGCGAGCTCGGCGAGAAAGTCTCGATTCGGCCGGGGCCGAACGGCGCCTACCTTTTGCAGCTTCCCTTCGGCGATCTCGCGAAGCTCTCTACGGGCCTGAAACGGCTCCAGGAGCTCGTGCAGCAGATCCGCACCTCCGCCGGGCCGCGCGCGCGCGAAACGACTTCGTAGGCCGATGATCACGATTCGCCACTTCCGCCAGGTCGTGCTCTGGCCGCTGCAGCTCATGCCGCTCAATCCCGGCGTCCAAGTGCAGCGCCACTGGCAAGCGCTCGAAGGAGCCGGCCACGGCTGGCGCGAGCTCGCCGACGAGCTCAACGCCGACTCCCGCGAGATCCGCGAGCGGTATTACAAGGAGTTCGTGACGTTCCTGCCGTACGTGCAGCGCTTCATCTATGGCTCGATGGCGGGGCAAGAGGCGGGCGGCCGCGCGGGCGAGCGCAGCCTCCGTGTGTTTCGCCGCGACGACGTCACGCGCGTTCGCATCACCTACCACGACGACGTCGCGGTCACATTCGACATCGAAGAGATCGCGTTGTACTTCTTCTTGGACGCGGATGTCGCGATCCTCTCGATCGAGCTCTGCGCCAACGGCATTCCTCTCGAACGGGCTCAAGACACCGTGTTCCGCTTCGGTCGCGCCTACCCCGCGTGGTGGACGGGTGCGGGCGAGGGCGGCAACTGCGCGCGCCGCGTGGAGTGGCTCGACGCCGCCGGCGCGGTGCTCGCAACCTCGGACTACGAGCAGAAGCAGAGCTATTTGAGCCACGTCGCGAAGCACAGGACGCCGTATCTCGCCGCGCACTGGCAGTTCCTGTTGCAGCCGCTCGGGCTCGAGTATCCGGGCCAAACGGCGGCGCTGCGCTATCGCCAGCTCGAGCACTACCGCATGCCGCTCATGGTTTACCTCGCGCTCGACGACCCGACCGAGCTCTCGCGCGGGGACTTCGTGCGACTGGGTCTCATGACGCGGCCGGGCACACGCGAGTCGCTGCCGTATTCGCAGCGGTCGCTCGAGCAGTTCGAGCAGGAGTTCTGCGACGATCGTTTCTGGGCGCGCGAAGGCGAGCATTTCTCGGGCGACGCGCGCCTCATTTGCACCGGCTCGGTGCTCGCCGTCGTCGGCCGCCACGGCGACATGTTCTTCGACGGCCGCGAGACGGGCATGCTCGGCCAGTTCAAGCATCAGTATTTTCTCTTGTTCCTGATCGCGCACTTCCACAAAGCGGCGCTGCTGTCGATGTCGGACGAGCTCGCCGTCGCGATGAACCGCCTCGAGGTCGGCGATAACGAGTCGGTGCGTCAGTTCAAGCGCTCGATTCGGCAGTCGATGGAGGTCTTTCTGCGCTTCACGCACCGCTACTGGTTCCACGAAGTCTCGAACCAAGACCTCGCACGCGGCATCTTCAGCCGCTTGAGCCGGCATCTCGGCAACGACGCGCTCTACGAGGAGGTGCGCAGCGAAGTCGCCGACATGAACGAGTACCTCGACACCGACAGCGTGCGGCGCCAGGCGCAAACTATCTTGCGCCTCACGGTCGTGACAATTCTGGGTCTGATCGGCGCCGTCGCGACGGGATTCCTCGGCATGAACCTGCTCGCGGCGGCCGACGAGCCGCTCGCGTGGCGCGCGTTCCTGTTCGTGTTGATTCTCGTGCTGACGGGCGCGATAACGCTCTACACGATCGTGAAGTCGAAGGTGCTCGCCGACTTCCTCGACGCGCTGTCCGACGAGCGCGTCAGTTGGCGCGACAAGTGGCGCGTGCTCAAGCGCGTGCGCCGGCCTTGAGCACGCGCCGCGCTGCGAGAAGGGGGTCTCGCTCTTGGTAGACGGGGGTGGTCGAGAATTCGGGCGGTATCGTGTAACATTGCCAGAGATGAGAATAACAACGTGCGTCGCGTTGTGCGCGCTCGCTCTGGGTCCGGTGTCCGCCGTACACGCCGATTTCTCGTGGGAGCTTGCCGGTCGCCTCGGCCAGGGCGACGGCGAAGACGGCTTCGAGTCGGACGATGCTTCGCTTTCTGCTACGTACTACTTCGATCCCGTCGAAGATGGGACCGGTCCGCACGCGCTCGCGGCATTCTTCGATCCGGCGACGCGCGTGTCGATCATAGCGGGTCAAGACGAGCTCACGTTACCGACCGGCGCGCCAGAGAGTGAGATGACCGACTACTCCGTGAGCGGGCACTACCTGCTGCCGCGATCGAAGTGGTACGTCGGCGGCCGCTATTCGCAGGGCGACATCGACGTGCCGTTCTCGCCGCCAATCACCGCAACGTCGATCGATACGACCGGGCACGGCGTGGTCGCGGGGAAATATCTCGGTACGGGTGCTACGCGGCTCCAACTTTCTCTGGATCGCTCGAAGACTGACAGCGAGCAGTTGTTGACTATCTGCATACCCGGCTGCTTCAACGGTAACGCGACCACCGAGGTGACCACGGACGAGGTTAGATTCGACGTGATGCACGTCCGGCAGTTTCGTTCCGCAACGTATGCGCTCTTCGGCAGTGTCAGCGAGAGCAGTGCGGATGTGGTCGGCGCTCTTGTCTTCAGTCCGAACCCGCTCCTGCCGCCGTTTCCCAACCAAACGGTGGATTTCGACCTCGGCACGATGCGCGCTTACTCCGTCGGTGCGGAGCTGTTTCCCATCGAGAAGCTCGGCGTGCGCCTCGGCTACACACGGTTCGACGGCGAGACGCCGAACGACGACGCAGTCGACGTGGAAGCGAGCTGGTTCTTCCGGCGCAATATCGGACTCGAGCTCACTCTGTCGCGCGAGGACTCCGACGATGGCTCCACGGACCGAGCGGCGCTGCGCGTGATCGGGCGTTTTTGACCGCTTTAGTCGGTCCGGAGAGAGCTCGGGATCCGCCGGAAGCGATAGACCGCGGCAGTTTCGCGCACTTCGCTTCGCTCCCACTCCTTCTGCACTACCGTGGTGCAGAATCCCTCCTGTGAGGGCTTTTGGTCTGCATCCTCCGCGCCGCCGACGGCGTCGTCCACGAAGTCCTCGAGCCGATAGCCGCCGCGCGGGATCGTTCGACCATCCGCGGTGATGAAGCGCAGCGTGTCGTCGGCCTCGCGCACGATGCTGAAACCACCTTCGTGCAACAGCCGGTGGTGATACGTGCAGAGCAGCGTCAG
>DATFFV010000004.1:0-2035 GCA_035249885.1 Gammaproteobacteria bacterium
ACCCCGGCCACGCTCGTCTCCGACCTCTCGAGAGCGCACATCGCGGCGCGCTGCTTGCACGTCGTCGCCGAGTGCGGGGCGGCCGACGCCGTGGGCCCCGACGGCGCGACACTCGAGCACATCGCAAAACACACGGGCCTCACGGCCGACGCGCTCGATCGCATGCTGCGTTTGCTCGCGACGCACGGCGTGTTTGCACATGGGCCGAACGGCCGCTACCGGCACACGCCGGCGTCGGAGCTGCTGCGCAGCGATCACCCGGGCTCGCTGCGCTCGTACGTGCGCGTGGCGGGCATGCCCGCATTCTGGGATCCCTTCACGGAGCTCCCGCGCACGGTGCGCGCCGGCCGTCCACGCTACGACATGGCCGGCCTCGCCGATTACTACGCTGCGCATCCCGAGGAGTCCGCGATTTTCAACGCCGCCATGGTCGCGAAGTCGCGCGCCGTGCTACCCGCCGTGGCCGCAGCCTACGATTTCGGCGGCTTCGCCACGATCGTCGACGTCGGCGGCGGCCGTGGACACTTGCTCGAGCTCGTGCTCGCGCGCGCGCCCCGCGCGGCGGGCACGCTGTTCGAGCTGCCGCACGTAATCGCCGACACCAAGGCCGTGCCACGCATGACGCTCGTCGCCGGCGACGTGTTTCGCGACGCGCTGCCGGCGGCCGACGCGTATCTGCTCATGGACGTGCTGCACGACTGGGACGACGAAGGCGCCGCGCGGATCCTGCGCGCCGTGCGCACTGCCGCGCGGCCGAAGTCGCGAGCGCTCGTCATCGAAACGCTCGTCGGCGAAGAGCCGGGCGCGCACTTCGGCAAGCTGCTCGATGTCATCATGCTGGCCGTGACGGGCGGGCGCGAACGCACGCAGTCGCAGTATGCCGCGCTGCTCGCCGAGGCGGGGTTCCGGCTCGAGCGCGTGCTGCCGACGGCCTCGCAGTACTCGATCGTCGAGGCGAGCCCGGTCTAGGCAGCGACGGCCCTAGTCGAGGTCGCGCGCTTCCTTGCTGATCGCGGTCTCGCCCGGTTTGCGCAGCATCTTGTCGATCTCGTCGATGTGCGCTTCCTCTTGAGCGATGAGATCGCGCGCGTACTCCTCGAGCGCGACCGACTTGCCGGCGACGAGCTCGAGCAGCTCGATGTAGAGCGCGAGCGCGCTGTGCTCGGCCTGGAGCGTCTCGCGGAGGATCTGGCCGATGTCGTGCTCGTGCGTCTCGAGCAGGTCGCCGATCGCGAGCGACGGATGCCCGCCGAGACGCGTGACCATCTCACCGGCCTGCTGCGCGTGCGCCAACGACTCGGTGGCTTCGTCCTGGAACCATTTGACGATCGGTATGCGGCTGTAGCCGAAGATCATCATCGAGTAGTGCGTATAGCGCACGACTCCCGCGAGCTCGCACTCGAGGATGCGGTTGAGCTGGTTGATGACTTTCTTCGTGTTCAACGCCATGGCGGTCTCCGTTCGCGAGCAGTCAGTGGATCACGGAGCCATCATGAGCTGATCGCGCCGCGCGAGCAACGCTCGGATCTGTCGCGAGTCGAGCCACGCACCGAGGGCCGAACGTAACTCTGTCTCGTCGAGCGCGAGCAACGCGTCACGCAAGCGCGCCGGCATCTCGCGCGCAGTCGCCTCGAAGCCCGGCGGCAGCGTGCTTCGCGGCGCGAACGCGTTGCCGTGATCGATGAGTGTGAGGTCCGAGAGATCGTTGGCGAGCAGCACGCTCGCAGAATTGCGAACCCGATTCAGTATCAGCAAATCGAACACGCGCATGAGCTCGGCCTGCGGGTCGATGTCGCACCAGCCGCTGAATGCGAGCCCGCGCTCGAGGCGTTGGCGCTCGGTGACGGCGTCGGCCGGGCGCAACCGTAGCGCCCCGCTGCGGCCCATGATCGTGCGCCACACCGTGGGCGCGACGAGATCCGTGCCGAGCAGATCGTCGAGCGCCGCGGCGGCGAGCTCGAGCTCGCTCGTGCGCTCCGCGCTGTTCGCGTAGAAGGTCGCGGCAATCGCCGCGCCATCGTGTCGCACGGTGACG
>DATFFV010000005.1:0-2536 GCA_035249885.1 Gammaproteobacteria bacterium
GGGTCGAAGAGATGGCAGTTTCGGGGTCACGCGGTGCAAGATGCCATTGACCCAGAAGGCAATCAGTACCAGCTACGAGCGCCGTTATGACGTGCTCTAGTGGTCAGGCGACGGCTTTCTCGGGGCGGGGCATTTTTGAACGGCACCACCCATGGTCATCTTCATCAACGGCTCGTTCGGAATAGGCAAGACCACGGTGTCTCGCCTCCTCGCGAGCGAGCTCCCGGGGAGCGCCGTCTTCGACCCCGAGCCGATGGGCGTGGTTTTGTCACGCTTGGCGATGTTGTGGCCGCTCCAGCGCCGAACGGACGATTTTCAGGATCTCGCCGTGTGGCGACTGATCGGCGCTCGCGCCATTCGTCTTGCGCACCGGTTCCGCAGCACGGTCATCGTGCCGATGGCCTTTTCCAACCTGCGGTACCTCGATGAGTTTCTCTCGCACTTGCGCCGCCATGGCGTTCCGGTTTTGCATTTCTGCCTCACCGCCCCGCATTCGGTCGTTCTGGATCGATTGGCCGCGCGTCAACCACGTGGCCCGACCCGGTGGCAGCTTCGACGCTCCGCCGAATGTTGCGACGCGCACCGGGCGCCGGAGTTCGCCGAGCACATCTCGACCGTCGGCCGCTCGGCGAACGACGTCGCCAAAGAGATCGCAGACCGCGTTCGGCTTTGATGAGGCCCCGTTGAGCGCCGACGATCCTTACGACCTCGACCGCTTCGTCGTCGCGCAACGCACGAGCTACGAGCGCGCGCTCGGCGAGATCAAGGCCGGCCGCAAGCATTCGCATTGGATGTGGTACGTCTTCCCGCAGCTCGCGGGCCTCGGGTTCAGCGCGACGTCGAAAAGGTACGCGATCAAGTCGCTCGACGAAGCGCGTGCCTACCTAGCGCACCCCATCCTCGGGCCGCGCCTCGCGCAATGCGCGAGCGCCGCGCTCGCCGTCGAGGGCCGTACCGCGTGGGAGATTTTCGATTCGCCCGACGACGTGAAGCTGCGCTCGTGCGCGACGCTGTTCGCGGCAGTCGCGGGCCGCGACTCCGTGTTCCAGCGTCTGCTCGACAAATACTTCGACGGCGCTCCGGATTCGGAGACGCTGCGTCTCCTCGAGCCCAAGCAGCGCTCTCAGTGACGCTTCTTCGGCACGTAGAGGTCGGTGATCGTCCCCTCGGCGGCCTCGGCCGCGAAGGCGATCGTCTCGGACAACGTGGGATGCGGGTGCACCGTGAGGCCGATGTCGGAGGCGTCGGTGCCCATCTCGATCGCGAGCGCCGCTTCCGCGATCAGGTCGCCGGCGTTCGCGCCGACGAGCCCCGCCCCGACGAGGCGCTTCGTTCCCGCGTCGAACAAGAGCTTCGTGAGGCCTTCGCTTCGGCCGAGCGTCAGCGAGCGCGCGCTCGCGGCCCATGGGAACGTGCCCTTCTCGTAAGCCACACCGCGCGCTTTGGCTTCGTCTTCCGTGAGCCCCACCCACGCAACCTCGGGATCTGTGTAGGCGACGGCCGGCACGACGCGCGCATCGAAGAAACTCTTGAGACCCGCCGCGACCTCGGCCGCGACCTTGCCCTCGTGGCTCGCTTTGTGCGCGAGCATCGGCGCGCCGACGATGTCGCCGATCGCGAAGATGTGCGGCACGTTCGTGCGCTGCTGATTGTCGACCTTGATGAGCCCGCGCTCGTCGACCGCAACGCCCGCCTTTTCGGCCGCGATCTTGCGCCCGTTGGCGCTGCGGCCGACTGCGACCAGCACGAGGCCGTAGGTCTGCGGCTTGGCGGGCGCCTGGTCGCCTTCGAAGTGCACGGTGATGCCGCGCGTGCTCGCTTCCATCTTGGCGAACCGCGTGCCGAGCATGATGGCCTCGTAGCGCGCCGAAATGCGCTTCTCGAGCGGCCTGATCAGATCGCGGTCGCAGCCGGGGATGAGTGTCTTTGTGAGCTCGACGACGCTGACCTTGACGCCGAGCGCGTCGTAAACGCAAGCCATCTCGAGCCCGATGATGCCGCCGCCGACGACGAGCATGCGCTCGGGTAGCACGCCGAGCTCGAGCGCACCCGTCGAGTCGATGATGCGCGGGTCGCTCGGCAAGGCCGGCAACATCGCGGGCTCGCTGCCGGCCGCGATGATGCACTGATCGAAATCGACGACTTCCGGCGCACCGTCGCGCTCGACCTCGAGCTGCTTGGCGGAGGCGAAGCGCGCCGTGCCGCGCACGACGCGGACCTTGCGTTGCTTCGCGAGCGTGTCGAGACCGCCCGTGAGCTGTTTGACCACGCCGGCCTTCCAGGCGCGGAGCTTCGTCGTATCGATCTTCGGTTTGGCGAACGCGATGCCGCGCTCGCTCATTTCGTCGGCGTCCTCGATGACGCGCGCCGCGTGCAGCAGTGCCTTCGACGGGATGCAGCCGACGTTCAAGCAGACGCCGCCGAGCGTGGGCCAGCGCTCGACGAGCGTGACTTCCAGGCCGAGGTCCGCGGCGCGGAACGCGGCCGTGTAGCCACCGGGGCCGGCGCCGATGACGGCGAGGCGCTTGCCGGGCGG
>DATFFV010000006.1:0-10504 GCA_035249885.1 Gammaproteobacteria bacterium
AGCGACGGCGCGCTCACGGCCTCGCTGCCGGCCTTTGCCGTCACCGTTCAGGCGGTCGCGACGGGCTCGGCCATGCTGAGTTGGACGCCGCCGACGACGAACACCGACGGCTCGCCGCTCACGAACCTCGCGGGCTACAAAATCTACTGGGGCACGCAGCAGGGCACCTATCCCAACTCGGCGACGCTCGACAATCCCGGCCTCGCGACGTACGTCGTGGAAGGCCTGGCGCCCGGGACGTATTTCTTCGTCGCGACGGCCGTGAACACGCTGGGTGCCGAGAGCTCGTTCTCGGGGGTCGCGAGCAAGACGATTCTGTAGGCTCGTGCCGCGGCGACGCGGGCTATAATGAGCCGTGCGCTACACGGCAGGAATTGCTCTGCTCGCAAGCTCTATCGCGATGGCCGCGCCGCCGCTCACGGAACCGCGGCCGTTCGCCTACACGTTGCACGGCCAGCGCGTCGTCGATCCCTACCATTGGCTCGAGGGCAGCGCCGCGCCGGAGTCGCCGGACGCTGCCGCCCTCGACGCCGAGGTCGGGCGCTGGACCGACGCCCAGAACGTCTACGCGCGCAGCGTGCTCGATGCGCTGCCCGGGCGCGCGACCGTCAGCGCCGAGCTCAAGAGTCTGCTCTCGCTGCCGGCCTGGGGCACGCCGCGCGAGGCCGGCGAGTGGCTGTTCTACTCGCTGCGGCGCGGCGACGAGGCGCAGCCCGTGCTCTACGTTCAACGCGGCCAGAGCGGCGAGCGGCGCGAGCTCGTCAACGTCAACCGCCTCGATTCGAGCGGCGATCTCGCGCTCGATTGGTACCAGCCGAGCCGCGACGGGCGCTACGTCGCGTTCGGCACCTACCGCGCCGGCGACGAGAACACGCTGTGCCGCGTGCTCGAGACCGCCACGGGCCGCTGGCTTACGGATGAGATCGCGGGCCGCGTCGATCCCGTCGCCTGGCTCGACGACGGCGAGCACTTCCTCGTGCGCAAGCTCAAAGACGCGGACGACCCGTATTCGGGGCAGGTCACGCTGCACCGCCTCGGCCGGCCGGCCGCCGACGACCCGGTCTTGTTCGAGCAATACACCGAAGGCCCGCTCGCGACGACCTGGGGCCCGTCGCCCATCGTCGATCCCGGCGGCCGTTGGCTCGTCATCGCGTACTACACGGGCACGGATTCGAACGACCTTTGGTTCTACGATCTCGACGATTGGCGCGCGACGGGCAAGCTCGTGCGCCGCGACCTGCTCGTCGGCGAACGCGCGTTGACGGTCGGGTTCATCGCGGGCGATACGTTGTTCGCGCTCACGACCCATGGCGCTTCGAATAAACGCGTCGTGGCGTTCGATCTCGACTCGGAGCGGCCCGAGCAATTTCGCGAGCTCATCGCCGCGCGCGACGACGCCGTGATCGTCGACATCGCGCCGGCTCTGGATCGCATCGTCGTCGACACTCTCGTGAGCGCGCAGAGCCGGCTCGAAATCTTCGACCGCGCGGGCAAGCTCGAAGGCGCCGTCGAATTGCCGGGCATCGGCAGTGCCAGCATCGTCACCAACGACGAGCGCTCGAGCGCGTGGCTGCGCTTCGAGAACTTCGCCGAGCCGCCGTCGCTGCACCGCGTCGATCTGACGACGCGGCGCGCCGAGCTGTGGCAGCGCACCGAGCTCGCCGCGGCCGCGGACGACCCCGAGCTCGTCGTCAAGCAGATCGAGTACCGCTCGGCCGACGGCACGCGCGTGCCGATGTTCCTCGTGCATCGCGCGGATCTTGCGCTCGACGGCACGAACCCGACGATCCTCTACGGCTACGGGGGCTTCGACATCTCGATGACGCCGGCCTTTCTCACGGCCTGGCGTCCGTGGCTCACGCGCGGCGGCGTTTACGCGATCGCCAACCTACGCGGCGGCGGCGAGCGCGGCGCGGCCTGGCACCAAGCGGGCATGCTCGAGCAGAAGCAGAACGTCTTCGACGATTTCTACGCGGCGGCCGACTGGCTCGTCGCGAACGGTTACACGCGGCCCGACCGGCTCGGTGTCAGCGGCCGCTCGAACGGCGGCCTGCTCACGGGCGTCACGATCACGCAGCGGCCCGAGCTCGCCGCCGCGGCCATCGTCGGCGTGCCGCTGCTCGACATGCTGCGCTACCAGCACTTCCTCATGGCGCGCTATTGGGTGCCCGAGTACGGCAGCGCCGAGGACCCGGCGCAGTTCGAGTTCTTGCGGGCGTACTCTCCTTACCAAAATGTGGTCCCGGGCACCGCCTATCCCGCCGTGCTGTTGACGGCCGCCGAGAACGACAGCCGCGTCCATGCGCTGCACGCGCGCAAGATGGCTGCGGCGCTCCAGGCCGCGACCACGAGCGATCCCGCCGTGAGGCCCATCCTGTTGCGTGTCGACCGCGATGTCGGGCACGGCCCCGGCAAGCCCCTCGAGGACAGGATTCGCGATGCCGCCGACGAGCTGTTGTTCATGGCGCGGCAGCTCGGTTTGGAGATTCGCTAGAGCCTAAGCGTCTATAATGTGCGCCCTGGAATCGCCGGCGGGGCGAGAGTGGCGGAATTGGTAGACGCGCTGGACTTAGAATCCAGTGGGGCAACCCGTGGGAGTTCGAGTCTCCCCCCTCGCACCAATTTAAGCTGGGGCGGCCGGAATAGGGAATGAATACAGCAAATTCAAAGAGTTACGAGGTCTCGGTCGAGACCGCGGGATTGGAGCACCGCCTGACCGTGCGCGTGCCGACGGCCGAGATCGAGCGGGCCATTGCCGCGCGTCTCGAGCAAGTGGGGAAGACGGCCAAGCTCAAGGGGTTCCGGCCCGGCAAGGTGCCGCAGAAGGTCGTGCGCCAGTACTACGGCGGTCAGGTGCGCGAAGAGGTCATGTCGGACGTCATCCGGACGACCTACTCGCGCGCGATCGCCGAGAAGAACTTGAATCCCGCCGGCGGGCCGCGCATCGAGCCGCTCGCGGGCGCCGATGGCGCGGGCGAGAAGCACTTTACGTATCGCGCCACGTTCGAGGTCTACCCCGAGATCGATCTCAAGCCCCTCGAGGAGCTCTCCGTCGAGGTGCCGGGCGTCGAGATCGAAGAGGGCGACGTCGACGCCATGATCGAGAAGCTGCGCGCGCAGCGCGCCACCTGGGCCGAGGTGCAGCGCCCGGCCGCGGAGGGCGACCGTGTGATCGTGGACTTCGCGGGCACGATCGCCGGCGAGCCGTTCGAGGGCGGGCAGGGCAAGAACATCTCGATCGTCGTCGGCGCCGGTCAAGTGCTCGAGGATTTCGACCGCGCGTTGCAGGGCTCGAGCGCCGGCGGCAGCACGACGGCGACCGTCGTGTTTCCCGACAATTATTCGGCGCAGAGCCTCGCCGGCAAAACGGCCGAGTTCGCGATCGACGTGGCGCGTGTCGAGGAGCAGCGGCTGCCCGAGCTCGACGACGCGTTCGCGACCGCGTTCGGTCTCGCGGGCGGCGCCGGCGCGCTGCGCGGCGAGGTCCGCAACAACATGGCGCGCGAGCTTACCGAGCGCGTGCGCGCCGAGACGAAGGCTCACGCGTTCGACGCGCTCATCGCGGCGAATCGCCTGACGGTGCCGCGCGCGCTCGTCGAGCAGGAAATCACGAGCCTGCAAGCCGATGCGCTGCGCCAGATGGGCAGCAGCGATCCGAAGCAGGCGCCGCCGCGCGAGCGGTTCGAGAAGACCGCGCTGCGCCGCGTGACGGTCGGGCTGCTGATCCAGGAGCTGCTCAAGCGGCACAAGATCAAGGTCGACCAGGCCAAAGTCGACGAGCGCATCAAGGAGCTCGCGGCGCCCTACGAGAAGCCCGAGGAGGCCGCCCAGTTCTACCGCAGCGATCGCGCCATGATGGCGCAGATCGAGGCGTCCGTGGTCGAGGATCAGGTGGTCAACTTCTTGCTGTCGCGTGCGGCGACCAAGACGAAGACGTTGAGCTTCAAGGATTTCATGGGCGCGTAACGCGTCCGCTTTCGATAGGAGTAGGCGTTGGATACGAGAGCGTTGAATTTGGTGCCGATCGTCGTCGAGCAAACCGCGCGCGGCGAGCGGTCCTACGACATCTACTCGCGGCTGCTCAAAGACCGCATCGTGTTCGTCGTCGGTCCGATCGACGACTACATGGCGAACGTCGTCGTCGCGCAGTTGTTGTTTCTCGAGTCCGAGAATCCCGACAAGGAGATCAGCCTCTACATCAACTCGCCGGGCGGCATCGTGACCGCGGGGCTGTCGATCTACGACACGATGCAGTTCGTCAAGCCCGACGTCAGCACGATCTGTATCGGCCAGGCCGCCAGCATGGGCTCCCTGTTGCTCGCCGGAGGCGCCAAGGGCAAGCGCTACTGCTTGCCGCATTCGCGCATCATGGTTCACCAACCGCTCGGCGGGTTCGAAGGACAGGCCTCCGACATCGAGATCCACGCGCGCGAAATTCTCAAAGTGAAGGCGCGGCTCAACGAGATTCTCGCGAAGCATACGGGTCAGACCATCGAGCGCATTCAGAAAGACAGCGATCGCGACAATTTCATGGAAGCACAGGCGGCCGTGGAGTACGGGCTCGTCGACAGCGTGCTCGCGAAACGTCCTCCAGGGTTGACGAAGGTTTGAGGGCCCCGACGGCGCGCTGTGAGCAGGTTCGCAAGAACTGCGAAACGGCTGCTTTGCAGACCGTGGTTTTAGGTGCTATAAGGCCGAGAAACCGGGTTTCCGGTCGTAGGGATGGGTGGCCATGAGCGATGATTCGCGCAGCAAGGGCGACGACGGCAAACTGCTGTACTGCTCGTTCTGCGGCAAGAGTCAGCACGAGGTGCGCAAGCTCATTGCGGGTCCGTCCGTGTTCATTTGCGACGAGTGCGTCGAGCTCTGCAACGACATCATCCGCGAGGAGCTCGACGAGCGCGCCGAGCGCGGCCGCGACAAGCTGCCGAAGCCCGCCGAGATCAAAGCCGTCCTCGACGAGTACGTGATCGGCCAGCAAACCGCGAAGAAGGTTCTCGCGGTGGCCGTCTACAACCACTACAAGCGGCTCGAGACGCGCGCGCGCGACAAGGGCGGCAAGAACGACATCGAGCTCGCGAAGAGCAACATTTTGCTGATTGGCCCGACGGGCTGCGGCAAGACGCTGCTCGCCGAGACGCTCGCCCGCCTGCTCAACGTGCCGTTCACGATCGCCGATGCCACGACGCTCACGGAAGCGGGCTACGTCGGCGAGGACGTCGAGAACATCATTCAGAAGCTGTTGCAGAAGTGCGAGTACGACGTCGAGAAGGCGCAGACGGGCATCGTCTACATCGACGAGATCGACAAGATCTCGCGCAAGTCGGACAACCCGTCGATCACGCGCGACGTTTCGGGCGAAGGCGTGCAGCAGGCCCTGCTCAAGCTCATCGAGGGCACGATCGCGTCCGTGCCGCCCCAGGGCGGCCGCAAGCATCCGCAGCAGGAGTTCCTGCAGGTCGACACGTCGAACATCCTGTTCATCTGCGGCGGCGCCTTCTCGGGCCTCGAGAAGATCGTGCTGAACCGCTCGAAGAAGAGCGGCATCGGCTTCGTCGCGGAGGTGCGCCCGCCCGACGGCGGCCAGCACATCAACGAGCTGCTCGGCGACGTGGAGCCCGAGGATCTCATCAAGTACGGCCTCATCCCCGAGTTCGTCGGGCGGCTGCCGGTCGTCGCGACGCTCGAGGAGCTCGATGAGGAGGCTCTCATCGAGATCCTGACCGAGCCGCGCAACGCGTTGACGAAGCAGTATCAGAAGCTCTTCGACATGGAGGGTGTCGAGCTCGAGTTCCGCGAGGACGCGCTACGCGCCGTCGCGAAGAAGGCCATGCAGCGCAAGACCGGCGCTCGCGGCCTACGCACGATCTTGGAGAACGTGCTGCTCGACACGATGTACGACTTGCCGTCGATGACGAACGCCACGAAGGTCGTCGTCGACGACGCTGTGGTGACCGGCGAGACCAAGCCGTACGTCATCTACGAGGCGGACGAGCCCGCCGCCGTGGGAGACGAACGTCGTTAGCCGCACGGTCGCCCCACTACACGTAAGCCCGGAGAAGGCGAGCGAATCGTGAGACTCAAGGAATGACAGATACCACCGAAGCACCTGCCCCGCGGCGACTGCCGATTCTGCCGTTACGCGACGTCGTCGTGTATCCGCACACGGTGATCCCGCTGTTCGTCGGCCGCGAGCGCTCCGTCGCGGCGCTCGACCAGGCCATGACCGGCGATCGTGAGATCCTGCTCGTGGCCCAGACTCAGCCCGACATCGACGAGCCGGGCCCCAAGGACATCTACGAGATCGGCACGCTTGCGACGATCTTGCAGCTACTGAAGCTGCCCGACGGCACGGTCAAGGTGCTCGTCGAGGGCGTCAAGCGCGCGCGACTGCGCAATCTCATGGTGGGCGACAGCTTCACGGCCGAGGCCGAGGAGCTCCCCGAGGACAGCGAGCAGGACCGCCGCGAGATGGACGTGCTCACGCGCTCCGTCATGTCGCGCTTCGAGCAGTACGTCAAGCTCAACAAGAAGATTCCGCCCGAGATCCTGACCTCGCTGTCGGGCATCGACTCGCCCAGCCGGCTCGCCGACACGGTGGCCGCGCAGATGACGCTCAAGCTTTCCGAGAAGCAGAAGGTGCTCGAGATCGCGGGAGTGCGCCAGCGCCTCGAGCACGTGCTCGGGCTCATCGACGGCGAGATCGACATGCTGCGCATCGAGAAGCGCATCCGCGGCCGCGTCAAGCAGCAGATGGAGAAGAGCCAGCGCGAGTACTACCTGAATGAGCAGATGAAGGCCATTCAGAAGGAGCTCGGCGAAATGGAAGACGCGCCGAACGAGCTCGCCGAGCTCGAACAGCGCATCAAGGCCGCCGGCATGCCGAAGGAGGCCAAGGAGAAGGCGGCCTCCGAGCTCGGCAAGCTCAAGCTCATGTCGCCGATGTCGGCCGAGGCGACGGTCGTGCGCAATTACATCGACTGGCTCGTCAAGGCGCCGTGGCGCAAGCGCACTAAAGTGCATCGCGATCTCGCGGCGGCCGAGACCGTGCTCGAGGAAGATCACTACGGGCTCGAGAAGGTCAAGGAGCGCATCCTCGAGTACCTCGCCGTCCAACAGCGCGTCAAAGCGCTCAAGGGCCCGATCCTGTGTCTCGTCGGCCCGCCCGGCGTCGGCAAGACCTCGCTCGGGCAGAGCATCGCGCGCGCCACGAACCGCAAGTTCGTGCGCATGTCGCTCGGCGGCGTGCGCGACGAGGCCGAGATTCGCGGCCATCGCCGCACCTACATCGGCTCGATGCCCGGCAAGATCGTGCAGAACTTGGGCAAGGTCAAAGTGCGCAATCCTTTGTTC
Organism: Gammaproteobacteria bacterium; assembly: GCA_035249885.1. Classification (GTDB taxonomy): domain Bacteria; phylum Pseudomonadota; class Gammaproteobacteria; order Steroidobacterales; family Rariloculaceae; genus FEN-1219. The sequence continues at coordinate 7,354 of DATFFV010000006.1, forward strand.
CTGCTCGACGAAGTCGACAAGATGTCGATGGATTTCCGCGGCGATCCCTCGTCGGCGCTGCTCGAGGTGCTCGATCCCGAGCAGAACTCGACGTTCAACGACCACTACCTCGAGGTCGATTTCGACCTCTCCGAGGTCATGTTCGTCTGCACGGCGAATAGCCTGAACATTCCGCCGCCGCTGCTCGATCGCATGGAGGTCATCAGGCTTCCGGGCTACACCGAGGACGAGAAGCTCAACATCGCGAAGCGCTACCTGGTGCCGAAGCAGATGCGCCAGAACGGCTTGCAGGAAGACGAGCTCAAGGTGTCGGATTCGGCCGTCCTCGACATCGTGCGCTACTACACGCGCGAAGCCGGCGTGCGCAATCTCGAGCGCGAGATCGCCAACATCTGCCGCAAGGTCGTGAAGCAGCTATTGCTCAAGCCGCGCAAAGGCACCGTCAAGGTCGATGCCGAGAACTTGAACAAGCTGCTCGGCGTGCGCAAGTTCCGCTACGGCCGCGCCGAGGAGAACGACCAAGTCGGGCAAGTCACCGGTCTCGCCTGGACCGAGGTCGGCGGTGAGCTGCTCACGATCGAGGCCGCCATCGTTCCGGGCAAGGGCAAGCTCATTCACACGGGCCAGCTCGGCGACGTCATGCAGGAATCGATCCAAGCGGCGATGACCGTCGTGCGCAGCCGCGCTGCCGTGCTCGGTCTCGACGAAGGCTTCCACGTGAAATCCGACGTCCACATTCACGTGCCCGAGGGCGCCACGCCGAAGGACGGCCCGTCCGCGGGTATCGGAATGTGCGCAGCGCTCGTGTCGGCGCTCACGAAAATTCCGGCCCGTTCGAACGTCGCGATGACCGGCGAGATCACGCTGCGCGGCGAAGTGTTGCCCATCGGTGGGCTCAAGGAGAAGTTGCTGGCGGCGCACCGCGGCGGTATCGAGACGGTGTTGATCCCCTCCGAGAACGAAAAGGACCTCGCCGAAATCCCGAAGAACATCAAAGACAAGTTGAATATTGTTCCCGTCAAGTGGATCGACGAGGTGTTCGAGCTGGCCTTGCAACATGCGCCGCGCCCGATTCACAGCGATGTCGTGGTGACGCCAGAAAGAGACACTGCCGCCGACGACGACGAAGCGAACGAAGCGCAATTACCGCATTAGCGGCGTCCGCACTCTGTTGACACGCGAAAATCGCGCGGTATATGGTGGCTCGCAGTTTCGAGCGGGCGGCCTCAAAGCATCGAGACAATTCTCCCGGGGTAGACGTGCGTGTCCGCACGTCTGGTCAACAACTCACTCAGTTTGACGCACAGTCGTTAAAGGGATTCGAATGAACAAAGCGGAACTCGTCGATGCCGTCGCGCAAGCGGCAAACCTCTCCAAGGCGGATGCAGGACGCGCCGTTGACGCAGTGGTCAACAGCGTTACGGCGGCGCTGAAGAAGGGCGAACAGGTTTCGGTCGTCGGCTTCGGCACGTTCGGTGTGAAACACCGCGCCGCTCGCAGCGGACGCAATCCGCGCACGGGCGAGACGATCCAGATCGCCGCGAGCAACGTACCCGGGTTCAAAGCTGGTAAGGCATTGAAGGACGCCGTAAACTAGCCCGCTCTCTATCCCAGGGTGCTTAGCTCAGCTGGGAGAGCGTCGCCCTTACAAGGCGAAGGTCGGGGGTTCGATCCCCTCAGCACCCACCAGGAAAAGAGCCAGCCGGAGTGGTAGTTCAGCTGGTTAGAATACCGGCCTGTCACGCCGGGGGTCGCGGGTTCGAGTCCCGTCCACTCCGCCATTTTCGTGTGCATCTCGAGGACCGATTTGCTTTCGACGCAGCATGCTACTAGCGTGCGCCGACGGTAAGTCGGTCCTCTCGTTTTTGCCGGGGCTCGCGCCATGCTGCAACGCATACACGACTCTCTTTCGCTCGGCCGCTGGGTCGTCGTCATCGTCCTCGGACTGATCGCGCTGACGTTCGTCTTCTGGGGCGTCGATCCCACCAACATGGGCACGGCCAGCTTCGCCGCGAAGGTCAACCGCGAGGAGGTCTCGCGCCTCGACTTCGACCGCGCGCTGCAAGCCCGCCAGAGCCAGTATCAGGAAATCTATCGCACCGACGTTCCGGAAGACGTGCGCCGCCAGCTGCGCGCCGCCGTGATCGAGGACCTCGTGCGCGACGCGGCGCTCAAGCAGCGCGTGCAGGACCAGGGCTATCGCGCCTCGACGGAACGCGTCAACCGCGCCATTCAAGAGATCCCAGCCTTTCAGGTCGCGGGCGTTTACAACGACGAGCTCGCTGTCGCGAGGTTGGCCCAACAGGGCCTGACCCCGGGTGGGTTTCGCGAGCTGCAGCGCGAGAGCCTCGAGGTCGCCGATCTCCAATCCGGGATCATCGACTCCACGTTCCTGACACCCGCCGAGTTTCGCCGCTACATCGAGCTCTACAACCAACGTCGCGAGATCGCGTACGCGCTGTTCGACGAGGCCGGTTTTACCGCCGACGTCAGTGTCGACGATGCGGCGATCGAGGAACGCTACACGAGCAATCAAGCGAGCTACCAGACGGCCGAGACCCTCGATCTCGAATACGTCGAGCTCGCGCTCGCCGACATCGCGGCCGGCATCGAGGTCAGCGACGACGAGCTGCGTGAGCTCTACGACGAGGAACGTGAGCGCTTCGCGACGACCGAGGAGCGCAAGGCGCGCCACATTCTCATCGCGGTCGACGACGACGAAGAGTCGGCGCGCGCGGCGGCCGACGCCGCGGTGACGCGGCTCAGGAGCGGCGAGGATTTCGCCACGCTGGCCGCGGAGTTGTCGGCCGACGCGGGCTCGAAGGCGCAGGGAGGCGATCTCGGCTGGTGGGGCCGCGGCTCGCTGCCCGCTCCGTTCGAGGACGCGTTGTTCGCGCTCGGCGTCGGCGAGATCAGTGCGCCCGTGCGCACCGACGAGGGTTTCCACATCATCCGCTTGGACGAGCTCCGTGCCGGCGAGCAGCGGCCGTTCGAGGTCGTGCGCCCGGAGCTCGCGGCCGAGACGCGCACGCGGCGCGCCGAGGACACGTTCTTCGAGCGCGTCGACGAGCTCGAGGAAAAAGCCTTGGAAGCCTACGATGCGCTGGCTCCCGTCGCCGACGGAATGCAGCTGCCGCTGAAGACCTTGAAC
>DATFFV010000007.1:0-3715 GCA_035249885.1 Gammaproteobacteria bacterium
AGGAACACCTTCGCGGTGAACAACCCCGTCACGAAGGGCGCTCCTGGGCGCGTTGTCGTGAACACTCGCTCTTGGCTCAACCCGTAACGATTGAGCAACTCGACCAGAGATGGTGCGTTCGTTACGAATGGTGCCGCCGTCGATCGAAGGCTTCGGCCGAATCGGGCGCTTCTGGCGATTTGCACGATCAGGCAAACACCCATGCCCGCAAGCCACAACATCTCCCACGGCAGGCTGGTAGGCAATTCCAAGGTTTCGGCGGATGAATACAGCTGCGGTATCTCTCCTCCCGGCAACCGAATGGTTTCCAACAGGGTTTCTGGTCGTGGCGGGCGCGTCGGAAGCACGGCGCCCATCCCGGGTATCAACCACAGAGCGCAGGCAACGTTAGCGCCGAAAGCCCGGCGGATCAGCGGTCTCGCCAACAACACGACGCCGATCAATAGGCTCGTTTCCAGCGTCGTGAGGATCAACCAGCTAAGCATCGCGATCCTTGATCTTGGCAAGCACTTTTTCAATTTCTTCGATGTCGTGCTTCGACAGTTTTCTTCTCTCCGCGAAGTGCGCGACTAGCGGTGCCATCTGACCCTCGAAAAAGCGATTCAAGAGCCCTTCGGATTCGTCTATCAGCACTGCTTCACGCGTAAGCAGCGGTCGGTAGAAGAACCGACCACCGTCCTTGCGCCGCGCGATTGCTTTTTTTTCGACCAGACGCGTCAGGAGCGTCTTGATCGTGCTCTCATGCCAACCAGTGAGCTGCTGAAGGCGTTCAATGACCTGTCCGGCCGTGAGCGGATGCTCGCTCCAAAGCACGTCGAGTACGTGCTGTTCCGACTTGGATAGTTTCGCGCCGCCCACTAACCCTCCCGCGACTGAATCTACAAATTAGGACTTATAGTCTACAAATGTAGACTACGGGTTGTGTGCTGTCAACAGAGGTTTCGCATCACCGCCGCTGAGCCCCCCGGTTTACTGGCCTGTGGGATACTCCTCCGCAGCGACGGGCGGCAGCCGGGCCGCGGGGGGGCGAACGATGTCAGCCGAAGCGCTGCGCGCGTTACAGCAACGGCTCGCCGAGTTCGCGGCCGCGCGCGACTGGCAGCAATTTCATTCGCCGAAGAACCTCGCGATGGCGCTGTCCGTCGAAGCCGCCGAGCTCGTCGAGGAGTTTCAGTGGCTCACGGAGGAGCAAAGCCGGCAGCTCGACGACGAGCGGCGCGAGCGCGTGCGGCTCGAGCTCGCCGACGTGTTCATCTACCTTTTGCGGATGGCCGATACGCTCGGCGTGGATCTGCTCGAGGCCGCCGACGACAAGATCGGTTTGAACGAGCGGAAATATCCGGCCGAGCGCGTGCGCGGCGACTCGCGCAAGTACACGGAATACGACTGAGCGCTACTGCGGGCGCAGGCGCTCTTCGAGCTCCCCGCGCTCGAGCAGCTCGTTCAAGAACGGGCGCGCGTCGCAGGGCTCGCTCTCGATCAAGCCCACGGCGGCGTCACCGCGCTGCGAGCCGCGCGTGCGCACGAGCGGCGCCGTGTAACCCGTGTCGTGGACCGTCATGATGCGTTCCATCGTCAAGCCGTCGGCCGCGGGGGTCCAACGCTCGACGATGCGCGTGGCGTCGCCGCCGGTCATCGGGTAACCCGAGCCGTCGAGCCAGCCCGGCAGCAGCATCGTCGTCTCGATGACGAGCGTGCGCCCCTCCCATTTGCCGGTCGAGAAGCCCATCGACGTGAGCGGCTGCTCCGCGGGCGGTTTGCGGCCGTCCATCCAAACGCGCCGCGGCGTGTTGTCCTGCATGAATACCATGAGGTAGTGCGTGCCGGCGTCGACGACCTGCATGGGGTAGGGCGAGCCGAAGATGCGCGGCAACCCGGGCGGCAAGCAGCGCAGCACGTGGTCGTCGCCATACTGGCGGGCCTTGTAGATCGCGGCCGTCGCGGCCGTCATCGGCATGGGCTTCGGCTGGAAGTCATCGACCGTGACCTGGAAGCGGTAGCGGTTGTCCCAGTAGCCCGAGATGTCGACCGCGTAGTCGTTGGCTGTGACCGTGTAATCGACGTTCGGATCGGCCGTGACCTGCGTGACCGTGCCGCTCGTCGCGCACCGGCCGAGCTGCCGGCCCTTCTCCGGCCCCGAGCCCACGTTGATGCACGTGGCGTAGAGCTTCTTCGTGTTGTCGCGTCCCAAGTTGCCCGTGGCCGTGACCTCAAAGCCGGCTTGTATGGTCTGCTCGGTCCAGTTTTCGCGCCGGTACGTCGGCAGGTTACCGGGCGGCAGGAGCGCCCAGACCTCGGTCGAGCCGTCGGGCATCTTCATGGCCACGTCATAGCGGATGTGCGGGTTTTGCCACCAGACGCGCGTGACTTCGCCCTTGACCTCGCCGGTCAGGCTCGCGTCGAACTCGGTGGCGAACGCGTGATGCGCATCCGCTCGATGCACCGCGACGCTGACGGCGACAGCCGACAGGGTAGATAGCAGTGTCGCTTGGAATCTCACGCTCATGATGGCTTCCCCCGGTATCGAGCTCGTAGTCTAAACGTGGCCGTCAAGGTCCGGTATCTCGTCGAATGCCCCGAAATCACGCTTCCGTCGTACCGCGCGATGTGGGCACAGTCTCTTGCACGGGCGTCTGAATCGGGTGTATGTAGTGATGTAACTACATAGCCCGACAGGCGCAGCGATGGTCATTACGACGATGACGAGCCGCGAATTCAATCAAGACGCGAGCAAAGCGAAACGCGCCGCCAGCGATGGACCGGTGTTCATCACCGATCGCGGCCGGCCCGCGCACGTGCTGCTCACGATCGAAGAGTATCGCCGCCTGGTCGGCCGAGAGGGCTCGATCGCCGAGTTGCTCGCCCTGCCGGGCGCCGAGGACATCGAGCTTCCCATCGACAAAAGGCGAATCTCGTTGAAGGTGCCGGATCTCGAGTGATGTACCTGCTCGACACGCACGTGGTCTCGGAGCTGCGCAAGGCGCGCGCGGGCAAGGCCGATCCAAACGTCGTCGCGTGGTCCGCGACGGCCCCGGTCGGGGCGCTCTACATATCGGCCGTGACGATTCTGGAGCTCGAGATCGGCGTCCTGCGCCTCGAGCGACGCGACGTCGCTCAGGGTCGCCTGCTGCGGGCGTGGCTCGAAGACCAGGTGTTGCCTGCATTCGACGGGCGCGTGCTGCCGATCGATACCGCAGTCGCGCGGCGTTGCGCGCCGCTTCACGTGCCGAATCCGCTCGCAGAACTGGATGCGTTGATTGCCGCCTCGGCGCTCGTGCATGGTATGACCGTGGTGACGCGCAACGTCGGGGACTTCGTGGCCACGGGTGTCGCTTTGCTCAATCCGTGGCAGCCGCGCACGTCATGAGGCGCGGCTGAAGAATTCCACGAGCCGCGCGAGCGCCAGCGTGTCGTAGCGGCAGTACTCGAGCAGCGCGCGGCGCAGCGCCGCGCGGCGCGGTTCGCTCGTCCCGGCCGCGATGGCCTCGAAGTAGGCCGTCTGTGCCGCGAGGCCGTCGCGGACTTCGCCGAGTTTCTCGTACGAGAGGTCCGGAGCGACCGTCGGCAGCACGGCCTTGATCGACCACGAGCCCAGCATCGCCGGATGGTAATAGTGTTGGCGCGTCGGCGGATGCAGGTCGACGATGCGCGCCGCGAGCGCCATGAGCCCGGGCGCGATATCGGCGTAGCGCGCGGCGAGCTCGTTGAGCATACG
>DATFFV010000008.1:0-6424 GCA_035249885.1 Gammaproteobacteria bacterium
GGTTCGCGATGCGCTGGTCGTCGGCGGGATGCGTCGAGAGGAACGAAGGTAGCGTGCCCGTCAGCGCATCTTTCTGGCGCGCGAGCACCTCGAAGACGCTCGCGGCACCGCCCGCATGACCGTACCGCGCGATGAGCGCGGCCAACGCTTCCTCGTCGGCGCCCTCCTCGGCGCTGCGCGAGTAGCCGAGCGCGACGAGCGCCGCGACCTGCGGCACGAGGCCGTCAGCCTCGCCGCTCACGACTGCGAGCACGAGGGCGACGGAGGCCCCGCCGCCGAGGGCCGCGATCGGATCGCGGCGTTTGACGTGGGCGATCTCGTGCGCGAGCACCATCGCGAGCGCGTTCTCGCTGGGCATGAGGCGATAGAGCTCGCTCGTGACGACGATGTGGCCGCCGAGCGTGGCGAACGCGTTCGGCACGCGCAGATCGGTGTAATGGACTCTCACGACCATGGACTCCGGCAGAGCCATGACGGCCGCGAGGTCGTCGCTCAAGGTCCGCAAGTAGGTCTCGGTCGCGGTGTGGTCGGGTGAGGAGGAGGGCGCGACGTCGAGGCCGAGCACGCGGTCGCCGACCCAAGAGCGCTCGGTCGCGAACGGCACGAGCCGCGCGAGCCAGCCGGCCGTGAAATACAACACCACCGTCACGGCCAGCACGACGAGGCCGACGCCGGCGAGCAGTCGCAGGAATTCGACGAGCGCGTTCTCGCGCGCGACATTGACCTCGTGCGGAACGTCGGGGTTCTCGTAGCTCACGCGCCGCGCGCCGGCACGAGCGCCGTGCCGTACGCGATGAACTCCGCCGAGAACATCGGCGAGCGGCCGCTCTGGTCCTCGGACAGCGATGCGGTTTCGAGACGCACGTTGAAGATCATCGTCGCGCCGAGCTCGCTCGCTTCCTGCTTCATGCGCACGATGGCTTCGCGCCGTCCTCGGTCGAGCAGGGATTCGTAAACGCCGATGCGGCCGCCGACGAGGCTGCGCAGCCCGGCGGCGATGCGCTTGAAGTAGTCCTCGGCGATGACGACCGAGCCCACGACGAGCACGCCGCGCGCAAATACCTGGTCGGCCGGCGGCCGCCGCTCGTTGAAGACGAGAAGCGCGCGCAGCTTCGCCTCGCGTTCGGCGAGATCGCGGAAATGCCGCCGTTCGCTGGCTCGGCCGGCGAACCAGCCGACTGCGAGCAGCACGACGAAGACGAGGATTTCGATGAGACCTTCCATCGGCGCGGTGCTCAGCTCACGACGACGGCCGTTCCGTACGCCATGACTTCGGCGGCGCCCGCGGCGATGTTCGACGTCGAAAAGCGCACGTTGACGACGGCGTTGGCGCCGACTGCTTTGGCTTGCGCGACCATGCGCTCGACGGCTTCGGCGCGCGACTCGTTGAGCAGCGCCGTGTAGCTCTTGAGCTCGCCGCCGACGAAGTTCTTGAGCCCCGCGAGGAAGTCTTTGCCCGCGTGCTTGCTGCGCACCGTCGAACCCTGGACGAGTCCCAAGTGGCGAGTGATGGTCTTGCCGGGCACGGCTTCGAGCGTGGTCAGTTCCATAATTCGGTTCCTAAGCGGAATGCGTGCGCGGAGTTTGCCACAGTGGCGCCGCGCCGCGCCGGGAATTGCCAGCACAGAGTCTCGGTGTCAAAGTGACGAGCCACGGTTTACAGCTTCTAGGGTGCGTCCATGTCGCCAGTGCGTGCGTTGTGCTCGATCGTCGGCGGCAGCGTCGTCGCTGCCGGCGCGTTGGCCCATCACGGCATTGCCAATTTCGATCTGAACAAAGACATCGCGATCGACGGCACCGTGGCCAGGCTCGCGTTCGTCAATCCGCATTCGTGGCTCTACGTCGACGTCGCGGGAGCGGACGGTCGTGTCGTCGAATGGCAATGCGAGATGCGCGCCGCCACGGTGCTGCGCCGCTCGGGCTGGAGTCAGGAGATGTTCACGGCGGGAACCGCCGTGCGAATCACGGGCTCACCCGACCGTCACGAGCCGAACACCTGTTATCTCGGCACCATCACGTTCGCCGACGGCACGAGCATGGACCGCTACGGACAGCGGCAGAAGGCCGACGCGCCGGCCGTGGTGGCCAACCGCCCCGAGCGGCTGCCGAACGGGGACCCCAACTTGAACGGCGACTGGGCTGCCGAGCAGCGCGTCATGACCGACAGGCGCGGCATCAGCGGCACGCTCGTGCCGATCAGCGTGGCCGACCAGTTTGCTCCCGGCGAAGTGCCCGCCGGAGGTCGCGCGTTCCCGGGCGCGCGGGGCACGCCCGAGTCGCTCGCCGGGGACGCGATCCGCGCTGCGTGGACGCGCCCGAGCGTCGTACCGTTGACGGAGGCCGGCAAACGCGCGGCCGAGGGCTTCGATCCGTCGTCGGACGACAATCCGCGGCTGCGTTGCGAGCCGACGAACATCCTGTTCGATTGGGGGTTCGAGACATTCGCGAACCGCATCACGCAGGACGAGAACGCGATCCGCATCCAGTACGGCGCGCCCGGAATCGATCGCACGATCCATATGAACGAGACAGCGCATCCCGCCGACGTGGAGCCCAGCGTCGCGGGTCACTCGATCGGCCGCTGGGAGAACGACGTGCTCATCGTCGACACGGTCGGGTTCAAACCCGGCGTCCTGTCGGCGGACGCGTACACGATGCACAGCGCCGAGCTGCGCATCGTCGAGCGTTTCACGCTCGATCGCGAACGCAACGCTTTGCGGCGTGAGTACGTGGCCACCGATCCGCTCTACTTCACGGGCGAATACCGCGGCGCCGACGCCGTCTACCCGGCCGACTTGCCTTACGAGGCGCCGAGCTGCAACGATCTGAGCTACAAGACGGGGCAAGGTACGCCCGCGGCCCAGCAAGACAATGCGGGCGCTCCTGTGGTTCCGGCTGCTGCGCCCGCGCCGGCAAAGCCTTGGTGGATGTTCTGGAAATAGCCGTTGGAACCTAGTCGAAACGCCCGTTGTCGGAGCTACCGTGCCCAATAGAGACCGCAAGAACCCGCAGCCCAAGAGTAACGACGTCGAACCCGCGAGCGCGCAAGCGAGCACGCCCGAGCACTCGCCGAGCGACGGCGGCAAGAAGCCGTCGAGCCGTGCGCAATGGTGGATCTCGGAGATCATATCGCTCGCGATCGTGCTCGCGGCCGTCACGGCGGCGCGCTCGTCGCTCGCCGATCATTACTACGTGCCCTCGGGGTCGATGGAATATTCGTTGATGCCCGGCGATCGCGTCGTCGTCAACAAAATGGCATACGGTTTCCGAATTCCGCTCACGAAGATCGACATCTTCGGCTCGTCGACACCCGGGCGCGGCGAAATCGCCGTGTTCGACTCGCCCGAGGACGGCAAGACGCGGCTCATCAAGCGCATCGTCGCGATCGGCGGCGATCACGTCTCCGTCGCCAACGGGCAGCTCTCGATCAACGGCGAGCCGCTTGGCGACCGCCGCGTGGAGCATTTCGGCGACCGCGAAGCCCTGCTCAACCTGCGCAGCGGCGGCGGCCCGAACTACGAGATGGACGTGCCGACTGGAATGGTGCTCGCGATGGGCGACCACCGCGGCAACAGCAACGACGGCCGCAAGTTCGGGCTCATCGACGAGCGCGAGCTCTTCGGCCGCGCCGTCGCCATCTACTGGCGCACCGGCGAAGGCTTCACGTGGCAGCCGCTCTGACGCCACCGCCTCCGCTTTGACGAGGTGACGAGGTGCCGGTGTTACGGTTTCGGTTGAACCGAACCGTAACACCGGCACCTCTTAAGCTGCTTCGCGCGTCGCGACGGCTCGCTCGTACGGCGCCGTGCTCGGCGCAACGAGCGGCGCGGCGACGAAGCGCTCGTGCGCGGCCGTATCGACGCTCTCGCCATAAAGATCGCGTGCGATCGCCGTGGTCAATCGCGGCTGATCGACGACGCTCGGGACGTCGCCCACGGGTATGCCGAAGCTCAGCGCGCCTGCGAGATTGAAACAGTGGATGTTATGCAGGAACTCCGCGCCCGCGCCGGCGCGCGGCAGGAACTCGAAGCCCGGGCCGAGATAGGGGTGACTGGCGCCGGCTGCGTTCTCCTCGCCGGCGGTCGGCCGATAGCGATCGCGCCAGAGCGCGATGTGCTCATGAACGCGCGCGAGCTCGGGTTGCGCAGCGAGATCGATGCGGTAGCCAGTGCCGGCGATCAGGTGATCGAAGCGGAAACGCCTGTTGCCGACCCTTCCGTTCACTCTGCCGTTGCCGGCCAGTGCGACGTCCGATAACGAGCTGTTCAAGTGCACGTGGAAGTTGCTGAATGCGACGGCGCGCTCGATCGAGTCGAGCGGCACTGAAGCAACCCGGCGATCGCCGAGCAGGAAGTTGCGCCAGCGCACGACGTCGGGCAGCTCATAGCTCAACTCGAGCATGTTCGGATAGCCGCGGTCGGGCGGCGGAGCCGCCTGCGGCGACGGCGGCGCGGGGTAATCGATGTAGGAACGGCGGCTGAAGAGGTGCACCTCCGAGGCGCCGCTCTCGAGCGCCACGGCAGCCGCGTCGAACGCCGAGGAGCCCGCGCCGATGATGCCGACGACCTTGCCGTCCAGGGCCTCGACCGGAAGGTTGCCCGTCGTATGAGTCCAGACCTGCGCCGGCAACGCGCGCACGAAGTCCGGCAGGTTCGGTCCGCCGGCGCCCGCGTAGCCGTTGGCGAGCACCAGCTTGCGCGTCGTCTCGACGGTCCGTGCGCCGTTCGACTCGAGATGCAATCGCAGCACATCGCCGAGCGGCTCGATCTCGACGAGGCGCGTGCCGTGGCGTACCGCCGTGCCGGTGGCCTGCTGGAACCAGTCGAGGTAATCGGCCCAGGCGAGCCGCGGGATCCGATCGAGCGCGTCGAATGCAGCGGCGCCGTTCAGAGTCTCGTACCAGGCCCGGAAGGAAAGCGCCGGGTTGCCGAGCTCCGGCCCCGCGAGCGTCTTGGGGGTGCGCAGTTGATGCATGCGCGCGATCGTGCGCCAGATGCCGGCCTGACCCTGTGCGGCGCGGTCGATGACCGCGACGCGGCCGACGCCCTTGCGCCGTAATCCATAAGCGATCGAGAGGCCGCTCTGACCGCCGCCGACGATGACGACGTTGTGATCGACGCCGCTGCGGGCTCGTACCCAATCAGCTGGGTCGCGGCCTATCCAGCGCCGCGCGCGGCCCGTCTGCTCTTCGAGCTCGCGGGCCGCACCCGCGGGCTCCGGCGCAGCGGCCGGTTGCGCTACGGGTTGCGTGAGCTCCGTTGCCGCGCCCGCGCTGGCGACGGTCAGGGCGGCTGCGCCGCGCAGGAATCCGCGCCGGTCGATTCGGCCTGGTTGGTTGGGTTCGGTCACGTGTTGTCCTCTTCAGTAGTAGGTGAGCGTCTCGATTCCCGTGCCGGCCTCGAAGGTCGTCGTGACCTCGGCCGTCGCGATGTCGATCACGGACACCGTGCCGTCGCCGTGGTTGGCCACGAGCGCGGTCTTGCCGTCGGCCGAGAACGCGATGCCCATCGGTGATGCGCCGACCTTCACAGTGCGTTGCGGCGCGCGCAGGTCGGCGGCGTCGAAGAGGCTGATCGTCGAGCCCGCCATGGTGAGCAGCCACTTCCCGTCGGGTGAGTAGTAGGCCTTGTACGCGCGATCGGTCGTGCCGGCCAAGGCGATGCGGTCGAGCACGGCGTCCGTGGCCGTGTCGATGACGGCGATCTCGGGCGCACCGAGGTCCATCGCAATGATCCGCCGCCCGTCGGGCGACGCCGTGATGCCCTGCGTGCCGCGCGGCATCGGGATGCGGCCCACCTGCTCGCGTGTCGCAAGGTCGAGCACGGTCACGAACAGCTTGTCGTCCTTGTTCGCGACGTAGGCTTTGCTGCCGTCGGGCAGCACGGCGAGCCAATGGCCCGAACCTTCGTGATCGATCGTGGTGACGACGCGACCTTCGGCAGGATCCACGACGAGAATCTTGCGGTCGAGCTCGGCCGTCACGTACACGAGGCCGCGCGCGTCGATCTGCACGCCGTGCGGCGATCGATACGGCGCGAGGTCGATGACCTTCGCGATCTTGCGCTCGGCGAGGTCGAGCACGTAGAGCTCGTGGCCGGGCTCCGGATTGCGGTTGTAGACGCCCGGGCCATAGATCGGCACGTAGGCGAAGCGGTGATCGGCTGACAGCGCGAAGTCGTGCGGATTCTTGGGCAGCTCGATATTCGAGCGCTCCGCGAGCGTCGCCGGATCGAAGAACCGTGCGTGCCCCCCGAGCTTGTCGATGAGCAGCAAACCTTGCGTGCCCGTAGTGTGATTCAGACTCTCGCCCGCGGCAGTCAGCGTCACCAGCGATGACGCCAACGCCAACAACAACACCGTTACAACGGATCGCAACATGGTGCCCCCAACGCGCGTGGTCCTTCGCCGTATCGTAACGCACGGC
>DATFFV010000009.1:0-4107 GCA_035249885.1 Gammaproteobacteria bacterium
GCGCAAGTGCCGCTCGTGACGGTTGGACGGGCGCGCCGCGATCGAATTTACGACGTCGTCGAAGCGCTCGGTACTGCGCAAGCGAACGAATCCGTCACCCTCACAGCGAAGGTCACCGATAGCGTTCGACGTGTTAACTTCGAGGACGGCGACTACGTCGACGCGGGCACCGTGCTCATCGAGCTCACGAATCAGGAAGAGGAGGCGCTGCTCGCCGAAGCGCGCGCCAATCTCGACGACGCCGAGAGCCAGCTCCGGCGCCTCGAGGACTTGAGCAGCCGCGGCCTCTCGGCCGAGTCCGAGCTCGACGTGGCGCGCTCGCGCGCGGCGGCGCAGCGCGCGCGGCTCAACAGCGTCGTCGCGCGCTTGCGCGACCGCCTCATTTTGGCGCCGTTCAGCGGCATGCTCGGTTTCCGTCAAGTGAGCCCCGGCACCATGTTGAGCCCGAACACGCCGATTACGTCGATCGACGACATCTCGGTCATCAAGCTCGACTTCACCGTGCCCGAGTCCGCGATCGGCTCGATGGCGCCGGGCGCGAAGATCGTCGCGAAGAGCGTGAGCTTCCCCGGCCGCAACTTCGAAGGCACGGTGCGCACGGTCGGCTCGCGCGTCGATCCCGTGACGCGCGCGATCACGGTGCGCGCGCACATCGAGAACTCTGATCGCGCGCTGCGCCCCGGCATGTTGCTCACGGTCGAGGTCGTGACCGCCGAGCGCATGGCGCTCGTCGTTCCCGAGGGCGCCGTCTTCCAGGTGCAGAATCGCGCTTACGTCTATCGCGCCGACGGCGACACCGCGCGTCAGCAGCAGATCGACGTCGGCGATCGCCGCTTCGGCGTCGTCGAGGTGCTGGGAGGGCTCACCGAAGGCGATCTCATCGTCATCGAAGGCATCGTGAAGCTGCGCGACGGCGCGCGTATGCGGTACGACGACAAGGACGGGGCCGTCAGCGAGACCGCGCCGGTCGAGCCCGTCGTGACCGCAAGCGGCGCGCGGGGCTGACGAGGGCGACGCCATGTGGTTGTCCGATATCTCGGTCAAGCGCCCGGTCTTCGCGACCGTGCTCAGCATGCTGCTCGTGGCGCTCGGCGCCTTGTCCTTCCGTGACCTCACGGTTCGCGAGCAGCCCGATACCGTCACGCCGACGGTGCAAGTCCAAGTCGGCTACCCCGGCGCTTCGGCCGAGGTCATCGAGACGCGCATCACGCAGTTGCTCGAGGCCGAGGTATCGGGCATCGAGGGCGTCAAGAGCATCCGCTCGCAGAGCCGCGACGGCCAGTCGTCGCTGACGATCGAGTTCTACTTGAACCGCAATCTCGACGAGGCGGCCAACGACGTCCGCGATCGCGTGTCGCGCGTGAGCCGCCGGCTGCCCGAAGACGCCAACCAGGTCAGCGTGCAGAAGGCCGACGCCGACACGCAGCCGATCATGTGGCTCACGCTCGCGAGCAACGATCTCGGGCTCATGGAGCTCACCGACTACATGGAGCGGTACCTGCTCGACCGCTTCGCCACGATCCCGGGCGTTTCGCAGATCAACCTGTTCGGCTCGGGCGGGCCGTCGATGCGCGTGTGGATCGACCGCCAGGCGCTCTCCGCGCGCAACCTCACGGTCACCGACATCGAGACGGCGCTCACGCGCGAGAACATCGAGCTGCCCGCGGGCCGCATCGAGTCGAAGGATCTCGACTACCAGGTGCGCATCGCGCGCAACTATCAGACGGCGGATCAGTTCCGCAACCTCGTCATCGCGCAAGGCGCCGATGGCCACCTCATTCGTCTCGGCGAGGTCGCGACGGTCGAGATTGCCTCGCGCCAGACGAATCGCATATTCCGCACCAACGGCGCCCTGACCACGGGCTTCGGCATCATCAAGCAATCGACGGCCAACACGGTCGAGGTGCTCGACGCCGTCAAGAACGAGGTCGCCCAGGTCAACGCCGACTTACCCGAGGGCATGGAGCTCATCACCAGCGGTGACGAGTCGCTCTACATTCGCGCGGCGATCGAGGAGATCTACTGGACGATCGGGATCACGACCGCGCTCGTCGGCTTCGTCATCTTCGTGTTCCTGGGCTCGCTGCGCGCGACGCTGATTCCGCTCGTGACGATTCCGATCTGCTTGATGGCGACGTTCTCGGTGCTCGCCGCGTTCGGCTTCTCGATCAACCTCGTCACGCTGCTCGCGCTTGCGCTGTCGATCGGCCTCGTCGTCGACGACGCGATCGTCGTGCTCGAGAACGCGCACCGCCGCATCGAGACCGGCGAAGCGCCGCTGCTCGCGGCGTTCAACGGCACGCGGCAAGTCGCCTTCGCCGTCATCGCGACGACGGTCGTGCTCGTGTCCGTGTTCGCGCCCGTGGCGTTCTTGCGCGACAGCATCGGCCGGGTGTTCGCCGAGCTCGCGGTGACGATCGCGGCCGCGGTGATCTTCTCCTCCGTGCTGGCCTTGTCGCTGTCGCCGATGATGTGCTCGAAATTGCTGCGCTCGAGCACCAAGGAGAGCCGTCTCACGCACATGCTCGACAAAGCGTTCGAGCGCCTATCGAGCCGCTACCAGGCAGCGTTGCGCGTCGCGCTGCGGGCGCCGTGGGTCTCGGTTGCCGCGTGCGCCGCGATCGGGTTCGGGGCCTACTCGCTGCTGCAAACCATTCCGCAGGAGTACGCGCCCGTGGAGGACCGCGGCCAGTTCAACGGCCAGATCCAGGCACCCGAGGGCACGAGCTACGAACGTCTGCTCGGGTCCGCGATGAAGGTCGAGGCTGCGCTGCAGCGGTATTTCGACGACGGCAGCATCCAACGCGGCATCGTCAGCGTGCCCGGGTGGGGCAACAATCAATCGGGCATCGTGAACGTCACGCTCAAGCCGTGGGGCGAGCGCCAGATCGGCACGCAGGACATGCTCGACGATCTCAACAAGCAGTGGGAAGAGATCCCCGACATTCGCGTCAACGCTTTCTTGAGCAGCGGCAACCGCGGCGGTGGCGGTGGCGGCGGCGGATCGCCGGTGCAGCTCGTGCTCGGCGGCCCGAACTACGAGGAGCTCGCACGCTGGCGCGACCTCATCATCGCGCGCGCGTCCGAGGAGAATCCCGGCCTCGTGCGGCTCGATTCGGATCTCCGCGAGACGCAGCCACAGGTGCAGGTGCGCGTCGACACCGATCGCGCCGCGAGCCTCGGTGTCACGGCGCGCAGCATCGGCAGCACGCTCCAGACGCTCATGAGCGAGCGCCAGGTCACGACTTACGTCGTCGACGGCGAGGAATACGACGTCGTGCTCCAGGCCAAGCCCGAGCAGCGCGCGAGCTATGCCGATCTGTCCAACATCTTCGTGCGCGCCGACCGCGGCGGCGGGCTCATTCCGTTGTCGAACCTCATGACGCTCGAGGACATGGCGGGCCAGAGCCAGCTCCAGCGCCACAACCGCATGCGGTCCATCACGCTCTCCGCGAACCTGGCGCCGGGCTATACCCTCGGCGAAGCGCTCGCGTACCTCGAGAACCTGATTCGCACCGAGTTGCCCGCGACGGCGCAAATCGACTACCGCGGCGAGTCGCTCGAGTACAAGGAAGCCTCGGGCGCGCTGTACTTCACGTTCGGCGTCGCGCTGTTCGTCGTATTCCTCGTGCTTGCGGCGCAGTTCGAGAGCTTCGTGCATCCGCTCGTCATCATGGTGACGGTGCCGCTCGCCGTGGCCGGCGGGTTGCTCGGGTTGGCCGTCGCGGGCAAGACGCTCAACATTTACAGTCAGATCGGGCTCATCATGCTCGTGGGCATCGCGGCCAAGAACGGCGTGCTGATCGTGGACTTCATCAATCAAATGCGCGATCAGGGCATGGAATTCAAAAACGCCATCGTCGAAGGCTCACGCGTCCGGCTGCGGCCCGTGATCATGACGGCGTTCGCGGCCATCATGGGGTCCGTGCCGTTGATCTTCGCCGAAGGGCCCGGCTCGGCGAGCCGCTCGGCGCTCGGCGTCGTGATCTTCTCGGGCGTGAGTTTCGCGACGCTGCTCACGCTGTTCATCGTGCCCGCCGTCTACAACCTCATGGCGCGCGGCACGAGCTCGCCGAACGCGATCGCGCATCGGCTCGACGACCTGCG
>DATFFV010000010.1:0-4898 GCA_035249885.1 Gammaproteobacteria bacterium
GTGCCGAGCTCGCGCAGCACGGTGCGCACGCGCTGCTCCTCGGCGGCGGCGAACGCCGAGAACTCGTCGCCCGCGAGGTAGCGATCCAGCCACCGGAATCGCGCGAGCAGCTCGCGCCACTCGGCCGAGCGCACCATCGCGTCGACGGCGGCCGCGAGGCGCTCGCGCTCGTCGGCCGTGATGCCCGGCGGCGCCACGATCGAGCGCCAGTTCTCGAATTCGACGTCGACGCCTTGCTCGCGCAGTGTCGGCGCGTCGAGCCCGGGCAGCCGCTCGGCGCTCGAGATCGCGAGCACGCGCACGGTGCCCGCCTCGATCTGCGCTGCAAACTCGGCGAGCCCGTTGATGCCGACGGTCACTTGCCCGCCGACGATCGCGGCCAGCGCCTCGCCGCCGCCCGAGAACGCGATGTAGTTGACGCGGCGCGGCTCGACGCCCACGGCCGCCGCGATGAGCCCGGCGAGAATCTGATCGCTGCCGCCCGCCGAGCCGCCGCCCCAGGAGATCGACTCGGGATCGTTCCTGAACGCGCGCACGAAATCGTCGAGCGTCTCGAGCGGCGAGCTCGCCGGCACCGTGAGCACCTCGTACTCGCCCGTGAGGCGCGCGATCGGCACGACGTCGGCGAGCGTGACGGCCGAATCGTGCATCACGATGCCGCCCTGCATGATGAGCCCTGAGACGAGCAGCGCGTCGCCATTGCCGTGCTCGGCGCCGATGAAGCGCGCAAGGCCGATGGTGCCGGCCGCGCCCGCGACGTTTTCGACGACGGGCGTCGTTGCGATGCCGGTCTCGAGCAGCACCTGCTGCATGGCGCGCGCCGTTTGGTCCCAGCCGCCGCCCGGCGCCGCGGGCGCGACGATGCGCAACTGCTCGAACCGCGGTTGCGCGGCGGCCGCCGCGGCCGCGAGGATCGCCACGAGCGTGAGCGCGGTGGCCGAGAGCACGTTCCGGCGCGGAATGACGAATCCCCCCTTAAAGCCACCAACACATTAATATAGACGGCATGAGCAGTGAGGATCTCGGCCGGTTGTTGGCGCAACTCCACGCGCGCCTGAAGCATGCGAAGTCGCTCGACGCCGAGTCGCGGAGGCAGCTCATGACGGTCGCTGCGGACATCGAGAAGGCCCTCGCGAGCGACGATGTCGCCGCCGTCGCGCCCGCGCAGCCGCTCGAAGCGCTCGCAGTGCGCTTCGAAGCCGACCATCCCTCGCTCGCGGGCGTGCTGCGGCAAATCATGGATACTCTCGGTAAAGCTGGGATTTGACCGAGTGTGGGAACCACTACCGGCGTTCTGTCAAAAACCCGTTGAGCACGTGCCGGCCGGCGCGGAGACTTGAAGGCGCCACTCAAGGACGGCCATGGACGAGCTCCCGGCACCGCCTAATCCGTTCGTCGCCGATGCCGCGAGCGCGTCGTTCGCGCTGCCGTCGCTGCTGGACCTCTACTTCTGGCCCGGCGATTGGATCGTTTACGTCGCGGTGCGCTACGCGCCGCCGCTCGCCGACGGGCTCGGCCTCGCGCCCGAGGATTACGGCGGCACGTTCGCGGGGTTCGCGTCGCTCGCCGTTTGGTTGCTGGCGATTCTCGCCGCCATCATCGGTTACGCCGCGGTCCGGGACTTCGATCGCGCGGCGACGCGCGGCATCGCGGCCTTCTACGCCGAGCTGCGGCGTCACGTTCGCATGGCCGTCACGTTTGCTACGTATCAACGACGCCGCCGGGCCGAGCGCAAGGAGCCCGCGATGGATTTGCAGGAGATGCCGGGCTTGAGCCGCGACGAGCTACGGGTGCTCGACCTGCACGCCAATGTGGAGCCGGGTTACGCGCTCGCCGTGAGCGACGTGGCGGAAAAGCTCAAGGCGCGCGGCTACGAGGTGCGAGGCGCGCTCGAGCGTCTCCGGAGCCTGGAGCTCTTGCGGTCGACGGTCAGCGGCCTCTACGACGAGACGGCCTATACGCTGACGCCGGCCGGCCGCGCGCTGCTACGCGCACACCGCGTGCGCCGCGCCTGAAGCGCGCGAGCGCCGTCAGCCGCGCACGGACTCCGCGAGCAGCGCATCGAGCTTCTCGTAGCTCTGCTCCATGCCGTCCGTCATGCCCGTCTTGAGGGCGGCATCGCGCACGTCTTTCGACGCATAGTGGATCGTCGTGCTGTATGTCGTGACGCCGTTTTTCTCCGCGAGCACCGACGTCACGAGCGCTTCGCCCATCTCGCCGCCGACGTCGCCCGGGTCGAATCGCTCGACGTGGACCATGCGGGACGGCTTGACGACCTCGTGGAATTCGCCCGTGAAGCCGAACTCGGCGCCGCTCTGCTCGTTGCGCCACCGCCAGCGGAACTTGCCGCCGGGGCGCACGTCCATCTCGCACACGGGCATCGTCCAGCCCGGCGGGCCGAGCAGCCAACGCTGCACGAGCTCCGGTTTGGTCCAGGCGTCGAAGACGAGAGACCGCGGTGCGTCGAAGCTGCGCACGACGACGACGTCGTAATCGTTCGGCAGCGTGACGATGCTCTTGTGCTTGCTCATTCCAACACTCCTTCAGCCGGCATAGGCCTTGTCGAGATCGGCGATCACGATTTTTTTCATTTTCAGCATCGCTTGCATGACGCGGTCGGCCTTCGCGCGATCCTTGTCCGTTAGATAGCGGCCGAGCGCTTCTGGAATCACTTGCCACGACAGCCCGAACTTGTCCTTGAGCCAGCCGCACATCTGCTCGCGGCCGCCGCCGGCTTTGAGCGCGTCCCAGTAGTAGTCGACTTCCGCCTGCGTCTTGCAGTCGATGAAGAACGAGATCGACTCGTTGAAGGCATGCTTCGACGGGGCGTTCAAGGCCATGACTTTCTGACCGAGCACCTCGAACGTCGCGGCTATCGGGCTCAGCGTCTCGACGCGCGCGTCCTTGAATACGCTTTGGTAGAGGTCTAGAGCCTCCTGCATGTTGCCGGAGAACCAGAGGAAAGGTGCGATCTTGGCCATCGTCGTGCTCCTATTTGTCCTTGCGGCGTTTCGAGCGTTTCTTCGTCGACTTGAGCTCGTCGAGCAGCGCATCGAGCCGCTCGAAATTCATGTCCCACATCTGCCGGTAGCGCTCGATCCAGAGATACGCGGCCTCGAGCGGCCGGGCCTCGAGGCGGCACGGGCGCCGCTGCGCGTCGCGCCCTCGCGAGACGAGCCCGGCGCGCTCGAGCATTTTCAAGTGCTTCGAGATCGCCGGCTGGCTCATGTCGAAGGGCTCCGCGAGCTCGTTGACCGAGGCTTCGCCCTGTGCGAGCCGCGCGAGGATCGCGCGGCGCGTGGGGTCGGCCAGAGCGAGAAAGGTCGCGTCGAGGCGCTCTGCGGCACTCATAGAGAACCCATTGGTTGTATAACCGATAGGTTATATACACGCGAGGAACGCGTCAAGCCCAATCGACTTCTGCCACGGAAGTCCCATACCATCGCAAGCCTTCGGCCCGAAGGCGCCGCCACCGCAAGGACTGCCTTGGACATTCAACTCACGTCGAACGAAGCCCGCGTCATCGGCTGCCTCATGGAGAAGAGTGTCGTCACGCCCGAGCAGTACCCGCTGTCGCTGAACGCGCTCGTCAATGCCTGCAACCAGAAGTCGAGCCGCGAGCCGGTGCTGTCGCTGGAGTCGGGCATGGTGCAGCGCACGGTCAACGACCTCATCGCCAAGCGGCTCGTGATGATCCAGGAGTTCGGCAGCCGAGTGGACAAGTACCAGCAACGCCTCTGCAACACCCATTTCGCCGAGATCCAGTTCTCGCCCGCCGAGTTCGCCGTCGTCTGTCTGTTGCTGCTGCGCGGCCCGCAGACACCGGGAGAGCTCAAAGCGCACAGCGGCCGACTCCATGAATTCGCGGATTACGCCGCCGTCGAAGCCACGCTCGAATCTCTGCTCGCGCGCGCCGACGGGCCCTTCGTCGCCCGCTTGCCGCGCGAGCCGCGTCGCAAAGATCACGCCTACGCGCACCTGTTCGGCGGGCCGATCGAATCGGCGCCGCTGGCGGCGGACAGTGCAGAGAGCGCCGGCGCGCCGCCGCCGCCGAATGCCCTGGCCACGCTCGAAGCGCGCGTGGCCAAGCTCGAGCAAGAGCTCGCGGCGCTCCGGCAAACGATAAAGGCGTAACGAGCGCCGGCTCGAGTCAGCCCGAGCGCGCGCGGAGTTGCCCGCACCCGGCCTCGACGTCCTGCCCCGCGGAACGGCGCAGCTTGGCGAGCACTCCCCGCCCGTGGAGATAGCGCGACATCGCGGCGGCGCGCTCCCACGTCGGCCGGCGGAACGGAACGCCTTCGACGCGGTTGTACGGAATGAAATTCATGACGGCGTGCTTGCCCGCGAGCAACGCCGCGATCGCCTCGAGCTCGTCGTCGCCGTCGTTGACCCCTTCGAGCAGCGTCCATTGGTACTGCGTCGGATACTTCGTCGCGCGCGAGTAGTCGTCGGCGAGCGCGACGAGCTCGGCGGGATCGATACGCGGCGCGCGCGGCAGCAGCCGCGCGCGGAGCTCAGGTTTCGTCGTGTGCAGCGACAATGCCAACGCCGGCTTGACGGACATGAGCGGCAGGCGCTCGAACGCGCGCCGGTCGCCCACGGTCGAGAACACGAGATTCTTGGTGTTGAGGTCGCCCTCGGCGCCGAGCAGCTCGATCGCCGCGAGCACGTGGTCGAGGTTGTGCGCGGGCTCGCCCATGCCCATGAACACGACGCGGCGCACCGCCTGCCGCGTCCGGGCGAGCGCGACCTGGGCCACGATCTCGGCGTCGGTGAGGTGACGCGTCAGGCCGTCGCGCCCCGTCATGCAGAACAGGCAGCCCACCGCGCAACCGACCTGCGTCGATACGCAGACGCCGTCGCCGGGTAGGAGCACGCTCTCGACGGTCTGGCCATCC
>DATFFV010000011.1:0-4631 GCA_035249885.1 Gammaproteobacteria bacterium
GACCGGCGCGCTGCGCGGCTTGCTCGATTTCAAGACGGCCGCGAAGCCCCTCGCCGTCGGGGACGTCGAGCCCGCCGCCGAGATCGTCAAGCGGTTCTGCACGGGCGCCATGAGCTTCGGCTCGCTGTCGGCCGAGGCCCACGAGACGCTCGCCGTCGCGATGAACCGCCTAGGCGGCAAGAGCAACACGGGCGAGGGCGGCGAGGATCCGGCGCGGTTCATTCCGCTGCCGAACGGCGACTCGCGCCGCTCGGCGATCAAGCAGATCGCGTCGGGCCGCTTCGGCGTCACGATTTGGTACCTCGCCAACGCAGACGAGCTGCAGATCAAGATGGCGCAGGGCGCGAAGCCCGGCGAGGGCGGCGAGCTGCCCGGCAAGAAGGTGGACGACAACATCGCGCGGATCCGGTACTCGACGCCGGGCGTGGGCTTGATCAGCCCGCCGCCGCATCACGACATCTATTCGATCGAGGACTTGGCGCAGCTCATCCACGATCTCAAGAACGCGAACCCGTCCGCGCGTGTGAGCGTGAAGCTCGTGTCCGAGGTCGGCGTGGGCACTATCGCGGCGGGCGTCGTCAAGGCACACGCCGATCACGTGCTGATCTCCGGCGACACGGGCGGCACGGGCGCCTCGCCGCTCACGAGCATCAAGCACGCGGGGTTGCCGTGGGAGCTCGGGCTTGCGGAGACGCACCAGACGCTCGTCATGAACGATCTGCGCAGCCGCACCGTCATCCAAACCGACGGCGGCTTGAAGACGGGCCGCGACGTCGTGATCGCCGCGCTGCTCGGGGCCGAGGAGATGGGCTTCTCGACGGCGCCGCTGATTGCGCTCGGCTGCATCATGATGCGCAAGTGCCACCTGAATACGTGCCCCGTGGGCGTGGCCACGCAGGACCCCGTGCTGCGCAAGAGGTTCGCCGGCCAACCCGAGCACGTCGTCAACTATCTCTTCATGGTCGCCGAGGAAGCGCGCGAGATCATGGCGAGCTTAGGGATTCGCCGCTTCGTCGATCTCATCGGGCGCACGGACCTGTTGCAGACGCGCGCCGCTATCCATCACTGGAAGGCCGACGGCCTCGATCTCACGCCGTTGCTCGCACCGGCCGTCAAGCCGCGGCCGAGCACCGAGGTCTACTGCACGAAGTGGCAGGACCACGGCCTCGATCTCGCGCTCGACAACAAGCTCATCGCGCTCGCGCGCAAGTCGATCCAGCAGCGCAAGAAGACGCGCGAGGAGCTGCCGATCGCGAACGTCAATCGCACCGTCGGCGCGATGCTGAGCTACGAGGTCGTCAAGAAGTGGGGCGCCGAGGCCCTGCCCTACGACACCGTGCGCTTCAAGTTCACGGGCACGGCCGGGCAAAGCTTCGGCGCGTTCCTCGCCAAGGGCATCACGCTCGAGCTCGAGGGCGACAGCAACGACTACGTCGGCAAGGGGCTCTCGGGCGGCCGGCTCATCATCTATCCGCCGAAGACCGCGACGTTCAAGGCCGAGGACAACGTGCTCATCGGCAACGTCGCGCTCTACGGCGCGACGAGCGGACGCGCGTTCTTCCGCGGCCGCGCGGCCGAGCGCTTCTGCGTCCGCAACAGCGGCGCCAAGGCCGTCGTCGAAGGCGTCGGCGACCACGGCTGCGAGTACATGACGGGTGGCCGCGCCGTGATCCTGGGCTCGACGGGCCGCAACTTCGCGGCCGGCATGTCGGGCGGCATCGCCTATGTCTGGAATCCGCGCAACGACTTTGCGGCCAAGTGCAACACGGGCACCGTCGACGTCGAGCCCGTCGTCGAGGACGAGGACATCGTCGAGCTGCGCGAGATGATCGAGCTGCATCGCGAGTACACGGGCTCGCCCGTCGCTGCGGCAGTCCTCGACGACTGGCCGTTCTCCCTCAAACAGTTCGTCAAGGTCATGCCGACGGACTACAAGCGCGTGCTCGCCGAGCGCAAGCGACACGACGAAGAAATGGAACAGAAGCTGAGCCACGACGAGACCGGAACGTTCGTCGCGCAGGCGCGCTGATTCGTCGGGACCGGTCGCTAGCGCATGGGTAAGCCTACAGGCTTCATGGAGTATCCCAAGAAGAGCGTCCCTTATAGGGACGCTCGCGAGCGCTTGGGCGATTTCGGCGAGATCTTCACGCCGGCGGCCGAGGACCATTTGCGCAATCAAGGCGCGCGCTGCATGGACTGCGGCGTGCCGTTCTGCCAGTCCGACAACGGCTGCCCGATCGACAACCTCATTCCCGAGTGGAACGACATGGTCTATCAGGGCCGTTGGCGCGAAGCGCTCGACCGGCTCCACAAGACCAACAACTTCCCCGAGTTCACGGGCCGCACGTGCCCCGCGCCCTGCGAAGGCGCCTGCGTGCTCGGAATTACCGATCCCGCCGTCACGATCAAGAACATCGAGAACGCGATCATCGACCGCGGGTTCGCCGAAGGCTGGGTCACGCCCGTTGTTCCGCCCGCGCGCAGCGGCAAGCGCGTAGCGGTCGTCGGCTCGGGCCCTGCGGGACTCGCGGCTGCCGATCAGCTCAACCACGCCGGGCACAAAGTCACCGTCTACGAGCGCGCCGACCGTATCGGCGGCTTGCTCATGTACGGCATTCCGAACATGAAGCTCGACAAGGCCGTCGTCGACCGCCGCGTCGACCTGTTGCGCGCCGGGGGCATCGAGTTCGTGGTCAACGCCGACGTCGGCAAGAACGTCGAGCCGAAGAAGCTGCGCGCCGAGTACGACGCGCTGCTGCTGACGACCGGCGCCACGCAGCCGCGCGATCTGCCCATCCCGGGCCGGCACTTCCGCGGAGTCCATTTCGCGATGGAGTTCCTCACGGCGAACACGAAGAGCCTGCTCGAAAGCAAGCTCGCGGATGGGAAGTACATCAGCGCTAAAGACAAGCGCGTCGTCGTCATCGGCGGTGGTGACACGGGCGCCGACTGCATCGGGACGGCGCTGCGCCACGGCTGCAAGAGTCTCATCAATCTCGAGGTGCTCGAGCAATCGCCGCCGAAGCGAGCCGCCGACAATCCGTGGCCGCTGTGGCCGAAGATCCATCGCACGGACTACGCGCACGAGGAAGCGATCGCGCGCTTCGGCGCCGATCCGCGCAACTACGCCGTCGTCTCGAAGGAGCTCGGCGGCCGCGACGGCCGCGTGGCCTCGCTGCGCATCAACCGCGTCGAGTGGCAGCAGGTCAACGGCGCCGCGAAGATGGTCGACGTCGACGGCTCCGCGGAGACGCTCGACGCCGACCTCGTGCTGCTCGCGATGGGCTTCTTGGGCCCCGAGGCGTATCTCGCCGAATCGCTCGGGCTCGAGCGCGATCAGCGCTCGAACTACCGCGCGGTCCATGGCAAGTTCGTCACGAGCGTTCCCGGCGTGTTCGCGGCCGGCGATTGTCGGCGTGGGCAGTCGCTCGTCGTCTGGGCCATCAACGAGGGCCGCGGCGCGGCGCGGTCCATCGACGAGTTCCTCATGGGCTCGAGCCTGCTGCCCGCTCCCAAGCTCACGATCGGCGGCGCTACCGGCTAGAAGAGGTGCCGGTGTTACGGTTTCGGTTCAGCCGAACGACGTCGGTTCGGTTGAACCGAAACCGTAACACCGGCACCTCTCCGCGCGCGGGGGAACCAGACCTTGAAGACGACGCCGCTGCCGTCGGGCAGGTCGTCGGCTTCGCAGCGGCCGCCGTGGAAGTCGGCGACGAGCGCGACGATGTGGAGCCCGAGACCCAAGTGCGGCCGCTCGTCGCGCCGCTCGCGGATGGATACGAGCGAGTCGAAGAGCCGGCCGCGCATCTTCGCGGGCAACGGCGGCCCGCGATTGGCGACCGACAGCACGAACTCGGCGCCCGCTTCGGCGAGCGTCACGTCGATGCGGCTGCCCGCCAAGCTGAAGCTCACGGCGTTGTCGACGAGCTTGTCCAGTAGCTGCGCCGTGAGCTCTCCCGAGCCGACGACGGTTGTGCCCGTGGCGTCGCAGCGGTAGACGATCTCGCGGTCGCGGTAGACGTCGGCGTAGGCCGTGCAGCACGACGCGAGCACCGCGGACAGATCGAACGGCTGCGCCTGCGTCGCGTGAATCGCCTGCTCGAGCTCCGTGGCCTCGCTCATCGCTACGAGAATGGCGTCGAGGCGCTCGGCGCCCTGCCGCAGGCGCCCGAGATAGGCTTCGGCCGTCGGCGCTCGGACCTCGTGCTCGAGGTTGTCGAGCGAGGTGGTCACGACGGCGAGCGGCGTGCGCAGCTCGTGCGAGAGCTTGCTCGCGAGCGTGCGCAAGTAGTCCGTGTGCTCGCGCAAGCGCTCGAGCAGCTCCGCGAAGCTGCGCGCGAGCGCACCGAGCTCGTCGCCGGCCGCGGCACCGGGCATGCCGCTCCTGATTTCGCCGCGCGGCCCGAGCGCCGTCTCGGCCGCGCCGGCGAGCCGGCGCACGCGCAGCGAAAGCCACGTCGCATAGCCGAGCAACCCGATGCCGACGACGAGCGTGGCGAGCAGCATCAGGGTCATCAACCGGACGAGCGCACGATTCGTCAGGGTCAAGATCGGTTCGCTCGCCTGCTCGAGCACCACGGCGCCGTCGACGCCGCCCGAGCCCATGATCGGCGCAGCGGCAGCGACGATGG
>DATFFV010000012.1:0-4516 GCA_035249885.1 Gammaproteobacteria bacterium
CCTCGGCGCCCTCGCGCTTGACGACGACCGCCTTCACCGCCTCACCCCATTTCTCGTCAGGAACGCCGATCACGCCGACGGCGGCGACACCGGGGTGCTGAGAGATCACGTCCTCGACCTCGCGCGGATACACGTTGAAGCCGCCGCGAATGATCATGTCCTTCTTGCGGTCGACGATGAAATAGAACCCGTCCTCGTCGCGATAGGCGACGTCGCCCGTCTTGAACCAACCGTCGACGATGCTCTCGGCCGTGGCCTCGGCCTTCTTGTAATAGCCCTTCATGACGTTCGATCCCCGGATCCAGATCTCGCCGGGCACGCCCGGATCATCGATAGCGGCACCCGCGTCGTCGACGAGCTTGAACTCGACTCCGGGCAGCGGCAGGCCGATGCTGCCGGGTTTGCGCGGCCGGTCGAGCCGATTGAAGCTCGCGGCCGGCGACGTCTCGCTCAAGCCGTAGCCTTCGAGGATCGCGACGTTGTACTGGCGATCGAAGTTGCGCAGCACGTCGACGGGCATCGGCGCGCCACCCGTGACGCAGAAGCGCAGCGAGCTCAAGTCGTAGCGCGTCGCATCGGGGTGATTCAGCAGCGCGAAGTACATCGTCGGCACGCCGGCGAACAGCGTCACGCGGTGCGCGTGCATGAGCTCGAAGGCAGCTTGCGCGTCGAAACGCGGCAGGAACACGAGCGTGCCGCTCGACAGGATCGTCGCGTTCTGGATCACCGTTTGGCCGAAGCTGTGAAACAGCGGCAGCACCGCGAGCGCGACCGTGTCCTCGCCGTACTGCATGAGCTTCGTCGCGACGCACTCGGCGTTGTCGTGCAGGTTGAAGTGCGACAGCTCGGCGCCCTTCGGCCGCCCGGTCGTGCCCGACGTGTAGAGCAGCACGGCCGTGTCGTCGGGCATCGTCGCGACGGCCTCGGCCACGGCAGAGCTACCCGCGAGCAATGCGTTCAAGCTCAGGGCGCCCTCGGGCGCCGTGGTGTCCGTGGGATCGGCCTGCGCGACGATGAGCCGCCTGCACGTCGGCACGGCCTGGCAAGCGGCCGCGGCATTGGCGAACAGACTCTCCCACGCGATGAGCGCCACGGCGTCCGAATCGGCGAGGTGGTAGGCGATGTCGTCCTTGGTCAGCAGCACGTTGAGCGGCACGACGGGACAGCCGAGCAGCAGCGCCGCGTAGTAGCTCGCGGTGAACTGCGGGACGTTCGGCAACAGCAGCGCGACGTGCTCGCCGCGGCGCACACTCAAGCCCGCGAGCCCTGCTGCGAGACGGCGCGCGAGCCCATCGAGCTCGGCGTAAGTGAGCCGAGTGTTGCCGGCGACGGCCGCAGTCTTGCCGGGATACTCGCGCGCACTCGCGCGTAGCGCGTCGGCCAGATTGAGCGTCATCTTCCCCCCGGAAGCACGGTATCGGCACCGCACGATGGTACACCGTGCCGGCAGTCGCCACGGCGGCACTTGACCGCTAGGATGACTTCCGCGCCGAGTGGCGGCGGGGGGAGGAAAGTCATGACTTTCGTAGAATCGATCCGCATGTGTCTCACCAAGTACGCCGACTTCAACGGTGTCGCGTCGCGGTCGGAGTTCTGGTGGTTCATGTTGTTCGTATACGTCGTTACCGTGGTGCTGAACTACGTCACACCGCTGCTCGGTGGTCTCTTCTGGCTCGCGATGCTGGTACCGTCGCTCGCCGCGGGTGCTCGCCGGCTGCACGACACGGGCAAGAGCGCTTGGCTGCTGCTGCTCTGGCTCGTCCCGTTGGTCGGGCAAATCGTGCTCATCGTGTTCTGGGTGCAACCGCCGAAGAGCTGAACGCTTCCTGAGCGGCCCGGAAAGGCCGCTACGCGCGAGAGCGGCGGCCTCCCGGGCCGTGGAATGCCGCGGAGCTGCGACCTCGGCCGCGCGCTTGATGTGCGCCGGCCAGTCATGCCAAGGTGGCCACAATGGCCTCTCGTGCGCCCGCCATCCAAGCCCTAAAGAAATACGGCCCGCTGGTGCGCGGTGTGCTGTGGCGCGCCCTCGCCATCGGGTTCGTGCTCACCGTGCTGGTCGGCGGCTACTACGCGTTCGTGGCCGCGAACGAGTTCGAGGGCCGGCGCTGGGATATTCCGGCACAGGTCTATGCGGCGCCGCTCGAGCTCTATGCCGGACGCGCACTGTCGGCCGACGACCTCGTCGCCGAGCTGCGTCGGCTGGGCTACCGCGAGGACCCGCGCTTGCCGGGACCCGGCACGTTCAGGCTCAGCCTCGGCCGCATGGAGCTCGCGACGCGCGGTTTCGCGTTCGCGGGCGACACCGAGCCCGAGCGCGTGGTGTCGCTCGCGTTCGTCGGCGGCCGCATCGCAACGTTGCGCGACGCGCGCGGCGAGCGCACGGCGATCGTTCGCCTCAATCCGCTGCTCATCGGCAGCCTGTTCCCGTCGCACGGCGAAGATCGGCTCATCGTCGCGCCCGACGCGATTCCGCAACTCCTGACCGAGACGCTCAAGGCCGTCGAGGACCAGCGCTTCGACAGCCACTTCGGCATCGACCTGATCGCCATCATGCGAGCGATGTTCGTCAACGTCACCTCCGGCGAGATTCGCGAGGGAGCGAGCACGCTCACGCAGCAGCTCGTCCGCAGCTATTTCCTGACCAACGAGCGCACATGGTGGCGCAAGATGCGCGAGGCGTTCATGGCCGTCGCGCTCGAGCTCCGTTACGAGAAGGCGGACCTGCTGAACGCCTACGTCAACGAGATCTATCTCGGGCAGGACGGCGCGCGCGCGATTCACGGCTTCGGGCTGGCGAGCCAGTTCTATTTCGGCAAGCCGCTCGGCGAGCTCGAGCTGCACGAGCTCGCGTTGCTCGTAGCCGAGGTCCGCGGACCCACCTACTACGACCCACGCCGGCACGCCGACCGCGCGCTGGCCCGGCGCAATTTCGTGCTCCAGCGCATGTTCGACGAGGGCCTAGCTTCCAACGATGAAGTGCAAGCGGCAGCCGAGCGCGACCTCGACCTCATCGCCAGCAATCGCCGCGGTTCGATGCAGTCCGCGTTTCTGGGGCTCGTGAGGCGTCAGCTCGGCGCCGACTACGCGCGCGACGACCTCGAGCGCACCGGCCTCGTCGTGCTGTCCACGCTCGATCCCGCCGTCCAGGCCGCCGCGGAGCGCGCACTGAGCACGGGCATCGAGAAGCTCGGCGAAAGGTCCGCCGAGCTCGAAGGCGCAGTCATCGTCACGAGCCCCCAGACGGGTGAAGTCCGCGCGATCGTGGGCGGGCGCGACGCGAGCTTCGAGGGCTTCAATCGCGCGCTCGACGCGCGGCGGCAGATCGGCTCACTGATCAAGCCGGCCGTGTACCTCGCGGCGCTCGAGTCGGGACGCTACACGCTCGCGAGCCTCGTCGACGACGCGCCGATCGTCGTTCAGCTCGACCGCCGCAATACCTGGACGCCGAGCAACTTCGACAACGAGGCGCACGGCCTCGTGCCGCTCATGCGCGCGCTCGCCGAGTCGTACAACATGGCAACCGTGCGCTTAGGTCTCGACGTCGGGCTCGACCCGATCGCCGGCACGCTCGCGCGGCTCGGCCTCGAGCAGCAACCCACGCTCTATCCCTCGATGCTGCTCGGCGCCCTCGCGCTCACGCCGCTCGAGGTCACGCAGATCTACAACACGCTCGCCAACGGCGGCTTTCGCGTGCCGCTGCGCACCGTGCGCACCGTCATCGCCGAGGACGGCGAGCTCAACCAGCGCTACGCGATCCAGATCGCGCAAGCAGCCGACGCGGGCGCCGTCTACGCCATCAACCGAGCGCTCGTGCAGGTCATGGAGCGCGGCACGGGTCGCAGCGTGGACCGGCTGCTGCCGCAAGACGTCGTCGTCGCGGGCAAGACCGGCACCTCCGACGATCTCCGCGACAGCTGGTTCGCGGGGTTCACGAACGATCATCTGATCGTCGCGTGGGTCGGGGCCGACGACAACCGGCCGACGGGCCTCACGGGCTCCGCCGGCGCGGGGCGCGTGTGGGCGGAGATCCTCAAGTCGCTCGAAGCGTCGTCGTACGAGGCCCCTCGGCCTGCCGACGTCGACGAGCGCTGGGTCGACTACCTCACGGGCGACCCGACGGCGCAACGCTGCCCCGACGCCGTGCTCGTGCCCATGCCCGCCGCGGCCGACTTCCCGCGCGCGTTCGGCTGCAACGGCGAGACGGGCTTCGGCTCGCGCTTCCGCTCCTGGTTCGACGACGGCCGATGAGCTCACGCGCGCGCACCACGTTACTGGGCGTGACGTTGCTCGTCGCATTCGGCGCGACCGCCGCCTGTACTTCGCTGGGCGTCGCACCCCGGCCGGCACCGACACGCGCACCTGCTCCACCCGAGAGCTCACCGCTACCCGAGCCGCCGCCTGCCACGCTGCCGCCGTCGCTGTCGCGGCCTGCGCCCGAGCCCGAGCGCGATGTTGCTGCACGGCGACCGCAGAGCGACGCCACGGCCGCGAGCGGCGCGCTGCTCGAGCAGAGCCG
>DATFFV010000013.1:0-2168 GCA_035249885.1 Gammaproteobacteria bacterium
GACCGCGCTCGTGCGCGTCAAGAAATGGCGGCGATTCATGCGCGTGCTCCTCGGCAATTGCTCCTGCATTGCTCTACCTCGGGCATCCATGCCCTCGTCGGCAATTGCTCCTGCATTGCTCTACCTCGGGCATCCATGCCCTCGTCGGCTCACAGCTTGACCTTGCCTTCGACGAGCGTCACGCAGTCGCCGCCGACCCAAATGTCCGGCCCACGTTTCTCGATGTACACGCGGCCATCGCGGCCCAGCGCCGTGCCCTGCGCCGCGACGTAACGCTCGGGCGCCATGCCGGCGCCGATGAGCCATTGCGCGAGCCCGGCCTGGAGGCTTCCCGTCACGGGATCCTCGTTCGGGCCCGAGCCCGAGCCCCCGATGAACGCGCGCATCTCGAACAGCGTCTCGTGGCCCGGCCGCGTCGGCGCGACGACGCCGATGTCCTTCGGCGTCAACCGCGCGAAGTCGGGCCTGAGCGCGAGCAGCTCGTCGCGCGAGCCGAGCATCACGGCGACCCAGCCCGGCCCGTTGTCGACCCACTGCGCGGCGCGGATCGCCTTACGCTCGATGCGCAAGCTACGCGTGATCGCATCGATCGTAGCCGCGTCGACGTCGCCGCTGCGCCGCAGCGGCGGCGCCGCGAACGCGAGGCGTTTGTTTTCGTGGCGCACTCGCACGAGGCCGACGCCGCACTGTTGCACGATCTCGTCTTTATTACGCGGCTTTCCCCCCGCGGCCAGCCACGCGTGGCACGAGCCGAGCGTCGGATGGCCCGCGAACGGCAGCTCGTTGGCGGGGTAGAAAATCCGCACGCGGTAATCGGCCGTGGGGTCCGTGGGCTCGAGCAGGAACGTGGTTTCGCTCAAGTTCGTCCAGTGCGCAAACCTTTGCATGTCTTGGTCGGACCACTTGTCCGCGCCGTGTACGACCGCGAGCGCGTTGCCTTTGAGCGGCGTCGCCGTGAAGACGTCGACGGTGTTGTAGCGATAGTTAGCCATGGCTCTGCGCCGTTGATCGCGCCCCTTTCGGCTCGGGTTTATAGGCGACGACCTCGTTCTTGAACAATACGCCGAACAGCACGGCCACGACGGCCGCGAACGCGGCCGGATACAACCAGATCGAGCGCCAGTCGTGCTCGCCTGAGCCGATCGCGAACGCGTCGGTGAGCTGACCGGCGACCCAGAAGCCGATCAGCATGCCGACGCCGTAAGTCGCAAGCGTGATCAGACCCTGCGCGGCACTCTTGTAGCGCGGCCCGGCTTTGGAATCCGTGAACACCTGACCCGAGACGAAGAAAAAATCGTAGCAGACGCCGTGCAGCACGATTCCGAGTAGCAGCATGAATGCGAGCTCACCGGAGTTTCCGTACGCGAATAGCACGTAACGCGCCGCCCACGCGAGCATGCCGATCAAGAGCGTCACCTTCATGCCAAAACGCTTTAGGAAGAACGGCACGAGCAGCATGAACGCGAGCTCGGATACCTGACCGAGCGTCTGAATGCCCGTCGCGTTGGCGACTCGAATCTCCGTGAGGAATTGATTCGCGTGCTGATAGTAGAACGCGAGCGGAATGCAGATCAGGATCGACGCGACGAAGAAGATCAGAAAGTTTCGGTCGCGCAGCAGCGCGAGCGCATCGAGACCTAGCGCTTCGCGCAGGCCGCCTGAACCGCTCCGTTGCGGGGGCGTGCGCGGCAACGTGAAGCTGAAGACGCCGAGCACGAGCGACGCCACGGCGGCCATCGTGAACGTGCCGCGTAGGAGTCCTGAAGCGACGCCGGCCGGCGAGTCCCAACCGAAGCCGTAGCTGATCAGGGCGCCCGCGACGACCCAGCCGAGGGTGCCCCACACCCGCACGAAGCCGAATAGGCGCGATGGGTCGGCCATCTGCCGAAACGAGATCGCGTTCACGAGTGCGAGCGTCGGCATGTACAGGATCATGTAGACGAGCAAGTAGGGATAGAAGCCGGAGAATTCGCTCGCGTTCGCCAGCAAGTACATGAGCCCTGCGCCGACCAAATGAATCACGCCGAGCAGCCGCTCGGCGTTCACGTATTTGTCGGCAATGAGGCCGATGATGAATGGGGCGATGATCGCACCCCACGACTGAGTCGCGTACGCGAGGGCGTTCTCGGGGTCGCTAAAGCCGAGCGAGCCCGTGAGGTGGCTGGCCA
>DATFFV010000014.1:0-3294 GCA_035249885.1 Gammaproteobacteria bacterium
TTCGGCGCCTGCACGTGCACACCCGCGTTGCTCTTGAGCACGCCGGTCTCGATGAGATAGTTCAAGAACGTGCGCACGGCTGACAAACGCCGTGCGACGCTGCGTGGGCCCAAACCCTTGCGATGACTTTCAGCCGCGAACCGCCGCACGGCGAACGAATCGAGCGCGGTGAACGACGCGATGCCTTCGCGCTCGCAGAAGCCGAGCAGCGCGTGTAAGTCGTGACGGTAGGCAGCGGTCGTGTGCGGCGACAAGCGCCGCTCGGTCGTAAGCCGTTGCAGAAACGCTGCGAGCTCGGTCTCCCCCACGACTATCCGTCGCGGAGCGCGACAGCGAGCACTTCGCCGAGCCGCGCCAAGAAGTCCATGCGCTTACCGGGATGGAAGTGGTCGGGGTCGCGGCTGCCGATGATGAGGAAGCCGAGCCGGGACTCGATGCCGAGCGGCACGAGCGCCGCCGACGAGATCCCGTCGGCGTCGCGGTCGAAGATGTTCTTCTGCCGGTCGCGCAGCGGACCGCAGCGCGGCTTCGCCGCGCGCAAGAACGTAGCGAACGGCCGCACGTCGGGGTCGTCCGATCCCAAGCGGCGCACGAAACCTTCGCGGACGGCAGCGGCCGGCGCGTCGGAGAACAGCACGAGCACCGCGCGCTCCGCGGCGAAGTCCTCGCGCAAACCCGTCTCGAGCTGCTCGAGGCGAGCCGCGAGTGTCGGCGCACGCATGAGCTTGAGACAGAGCTGGTGAATTTTCTCGACGAGCGCGTCGTTCTGCTTCGCGACGGCGACGAGATCCTTGAGCTGCCGCTCGAGCTGCGCGTTGCGCTGCCGCAGCATCGACACCTGGCGTTCTACGAGCGAGATCGACGCGCCGCCGGCGCGATGCGGAAGCTTGAGGCCGAGCACGAGCGGCGTGTGGCGTTCGAAGAAGTCGGGATGGCTCTTGAGATAGTCTGCAATCGAGTCTTCGGAAAGGGTGTCCGTCAACGGCGCGCCGACGGCCGCCCCACTCTGTTGCTGACTCATAGTTCGATCGAGCCCTCGTAGACCGATGCCGTGGGGCCAGTTTGCCACAGTCTCGCGCCCGGTCCAGGCCAATTCACTTTGAGCACGCCGCCGGGCAGCTCGACCTCGACCTCTTCGCCGAGCTGTCCCCAGCGGCGGCCTACGGCCACGGCCGCCGCGGCGCCCGTGCCGCAGGCCAGCGTCTCGCCGACGCCGCGCTCGTAGACGCGGAGAAGGATGCGCCGCTCGCTCTGCCGCTCCATGAAACCGACGTTGACGCTTTGCGGGAAGCTCGGGTGGCTCTGGAGCGCCGCGCCAAGCTCGGCCACCGGCGCCGTTGCGACGGCCTCGACGGGGACGACGGCATGCGGGTTGCCCATCGAGACGGCGCCGAGCTCGACGATGCGTCCTGCAACCTCGAGGCGGTAGCGGTCGCGCTCCGCAGGCACCGCGAACGGCAACGCCGCCGGGCGGAAATCGGGGACGCCGAGATCGACGCTGACGTCGTCGCCGGAGCTCACGCGCGCTGCTATGACGCCGGCCGGGCTCACGAGCGTGAGCTCGTTGCCCAAGCGCGGTGCGAGGTACCGCGCGAGGCAGCGCACGCCGTTGCCGCATTGCTGAACCTCGCCGCCGTCGGCGTTGAAGACTCGGTAGCTCGCGTTGCCGGCCGACGGGTGCTCGCTGTCGACGAGCAGGAGCTGATCGAACCCGACGCCGCGGCGCCGATCGCTCAAGCGCCGGACGAGCTCGGGCGCGGGCGGCACGTGCGCGCTCGGCCACGGCAGAATCATGACGTCGTTGCCGAGGCCGTTCATCTTGGTGAAAGAAAGCTTCATGGTGCCAAGTGACTGCCGCGCCAGCTCGCGAAAAAGCGCGGCTCCCGGGAGCCGCGAAGGCCGGTATTCTAGGGCAAATGCCGCGAATGGACATTTGTCATAAGGGTGGCTAACTTAGCGGTCCCACTCGCGTATCCCGAAGAACAACAACCGGAGCGGAGCGCTCATGCGACACATCCTCGTGACGAATGCCAAGGGCGGCTGCGGCAAGAGCACCATCGCTACGAGCTTGGCGGCCTACTTTGCGTCGGAGGGCTACTCCACGGCCCTCGCCGACTTCGATCCGCAGGCGTCGGCGCTCTCCTGGCTCGAGCAACGGCCGGCCGACTTCGCGCCGATCGCGGCGGTTCGCGGGTTCGAGTCGGGCCTTACGCACGTGCCGCGCAGCGCCGAATACGTCGTCATCGACTCGCCGGCGGGCTCGTACGGCAAGGACCTCACGGAGCTCGTGCGCAGGGCCGAGACGATCATCGTGCCCGTGCTGCCGTCGCCGATCGACATCAAAGCCGCGGAGCGGTTCGTCGAGGAGCTGCTCAACATCAGCAAGGTCGCCGACAAGAAGGCCAAAGCGGCGCTCGTCGCCAACCGCGTGCGCGAGAACACGCTCATTTATGAGGAGCTCGACGCCGTGCTGTCGCGGCTCAAAGTGCCGTACGTCGCGAGCTTCCGCGAGGCGCAGAACTACAACCGCGCTTACCAGCGCGGCTTGGGAGTGCACGAGCTGCCGCCGTACCTCGCATGGCCCGATTGGGAACAGTGGGATCCGCTCATCGAGTGGCTCGATTCGCGGCGTTCGCTGCCCAAGACCGGTTGATCGCGGTCAACCTTTCGCCTGCGCCGCGCGCTTGCCGCTCGGTGGCGCCAGGCTGCGCGCCGCAGGCTTGGGCTCGGCTACAACCGGCGTCACGAGCCCGAGCCCCGAGCGAAACGCGAGCAACGCCTGCTCGCTCTCGCCAAGCTCGGAGAGCAGCCGCCCGTAGAGAGCGTAGGCTGCAGGCTCGGGCGCCAGGGCCAAACTCGACTCGAGATAGCTGCGCGCTTTACCCCAAAGCTCGCTCGCCATGCAGAGCCGTGCCGCGGCCGTGAGCAGCACCGCGTCCTCCGGATAGGTCTTGAGCCAGGTCTCGACCTGCTTGAGCTGCTTCGCGGGATCGGCGCCGCGCACCTCGCCATAGCTCTGCACGAGCTTCGGGTTCCAGTCGCGTTGCAAAGCCGCGCGCAATTCGCGCTCGGCCTCCGCGCCGCGGCCGACTCTGTCGAGCGCGAGCGCGCGCTGTGCAACCAGAGCGGGTGCGGCGCGCAGGTCGGGTGTCAAGCCGTCCCAGAGCGCGTCGAGCCGCTCCGCTGTGAGATCCGCGCTCTCGAGCTCCCCCGTGAGCGCGAGCTCCATGAGGTCAGCGCGTTCCGCGCCCGGCAGGGCCGCGCGCGCGAGCCGCGGCAGCAACGCGTAGAGCG
>DATFFV010000015.1:0-11864 GCA_035249885.1 Gammaproteobacteria bacterium
TTGAAGATCACGGCGCACTGCTCGTAGTCGTGCCCATCGACGGCGACGCCGAGCGCCGCGCGAATCGCCGAGCGCGCTCCGTCCGCCGCGACGACGAGCTTGGCGCGCACCGACACCTTCGCGCCGTCCTGCTCGACGGTCACGAGCGCCGCGTCGGGCTCGCGCGTGAGCTCCGTGACGCGCGCTGGCGCGAGCACGGTCAGGCGCGGCGCGCGCTGCAAGCGCTCCCAGAGCACGCGTCCCAATGCCTGGTTCTCGACCGTGTAGCCGAGCGCCGGCACGCCCTCCTCGGCCGCCGCGATGCGCGCAGCGCCGAACCGGCCACGCTCGGAGATGTGAATGAACCGAATGGCCTCTGCATAGCCTTTGAGATCGGGCCAGAGACCGAGCGCGGCGAGGATCTGCTGCGAGCCGTTGGCGAGCGCCGTGACGCGCGCGTCGAAACCCGGTTGCGCGAGCCGTCGCACCTCGAGCGCCTCGACGAGCACCGTGTCGAGCGGCAGCTCGGCGAGCGCGCAAGCCAGCGCCGAGCCGACGGCGCCGCCGCCAACGACGAGCACGTCGCAGGCGCGGCTCGCGGCGGTCGTCACGCTCGGCCGTCCATCTGCCGCTCGATCTCGGCCACGGTGCGCGGCAAGCCGTGCGTCAGCACGTCGGGCTCCGCGCGCGTTACTTGCACGTCGTCCTCGATGCGGATGCCGATGCCGCGCCAGCGCTTGTCGACGCTTTTGTCCTCGGGCGACACGTAGATGCCGGGCTCGACCGTCATGACCATACCGGGCTCGAGCAGCCGCCAGTGGTCGGCGACCTTGTAGTCGCCGACGTCGTGCACGTCCATGCCGAGCCAGTGCCCCGTCTTGTGCATGAAGAAGCGCTTGTAGGCGAGCGACTTGACGAGGTGCGGCACGCGCCCCTCGAGCAGCCCGAGACTCTTCAAGCCTTTCGTCACGACGTCGACGGCCGCGTCGTGCGGATCGTTCCAGTGGTTGCCGGCCCGGGCCTTGGCCGTGGCTGCTTGGCTCGCTTCGAGCACGACCTCGTAGAGCTCGCGCTGCGGTGCACTGAACTTGCCGTTGACGGGGAACGTGCGCGTGACGTCGGACGCGTACATCGACACCTCGCAGCCCGCATCGATGAGCACGAGCTCGCCGTCGCGTAACGACGCGTCGTTGGCGCGGTAGTGCAGCACGCAGGCATTGGCCCCGGCCGCCACGATCGGCGGATACGAGCACTCGGCGCCGTGACGGCGGAACTCGTGGACGAACTCCGCCTCGAGCTCGTATTCCTTCATACCGGGCCGGCACGCGCGCATGGCGCGCCTGTGGGCCGCGACGGCGATGCGGGCTGCCTGGCGCATCACGCTCGTTTCGGCGCGGCTCTTGAAGAGCCGCATCTCGTGGAGCAGGTGATCGAGCGCGACGAGATCGCTCGGCGCATGGCCGCTCTGGCGCTTGCCGTTCAGCGTCTTCATGAAGGCCAGCAGCCGTTGGTCGAACTCGTTGCCGCCGATCGAGTAGTAGACGCGATCGCTGCGCTCGAGCAGCCCCGGCAGGATGTCGTCCAAGTCGGCGATCGGGAACGCGTCGTCGGCCGCGTAGGTCGCGACGGCGCCTTCGGGGCCCGCGCGCGGGCCGTCCCATTGCTCGCGCTCGCGATTGCGCTCGCGGCAGAACAAGAGGTACTCGCCCTGCGGCCGGCCGGGCACGAGCACGACCACGGCCTCGGGCTCGGCGAAACCCGTGAGGTAGTAGAAATCGCTGTCGGGGCGGTACGGGAACAGCGTATCGCGGCTCCGCACGCGCTCCGGAGCGGACGCCACGACGGCGATGCCGTTCGACCCGATGAGCTCCATCAGGTGCTTGCGGCGGCGCGCGAACTCTTTGCCATTCACGGTCGGAAACCTCGGGGAATCAGTTTAACGCGCGCTCGCTTTGGGCCCGGTACGAGGCGAGCTCCTCGTAGACGAGCTGCACGCCGATCCGGACGTATTCGTGGACCTCGGCGAGCGCGAAATCGGCCTCGTCCGGGCCCGCGGCCTCCTGCTCGGTGACGCCCGCGCGGCTGATCTCACCGAAATCGCGCAGGATCTCGTCAATCTGTTCCGTGTGGCCTCCGCGCCCAGCACCTAAGCCCGGCGCCGTCGCGCCAAGGCCCGCGAGAAAGCCGTGGCACCAGAGCGCGAGTGCCTCGACGCGCTCCTCGAGCGGCGCGTCGTCGCTCGGCAACAGCGGCTCGAACCTGAGCTCGTCGTCGCCGAGCTGCGCCAAGCTCGTGCCGACGAGCTCGTCGAGCTCGTTTGTCACCTCGGTCGGCGCCACGAGACGTTGATCGTCGAGACAATCGCGCAACCAACGCTGCGCGGCGCGGGAATCGCTCGTGCAGAGCGCCCCGCACACGCCGCCGTGCAGCTCGGCGACGGCGACCACCGCACCCACGTTGGCCAACGAATCGCGCAGTCGATCGTAATCGAGCATCGAAATGGCGGAAGCCTCCGTCACGTTGTGATTAGGCGCTCGCGCGACCGCACGCGCATGCTATCACCGCCGCTCATTGTTGACCCTCACTCGACACGGTTCTATATTCACGGCCCATGAGTGCGGAACCAGTCAATCACCGCTTCGACCTCGAGCTCAAGCGTCTGGAGAAGCGAGTCGAAGAGCTCGTCGTCGTTTGTCGGCAGCTGCAAGAAGAAAACAAATCGCTGCGGCACCGGCAGGAGTCGCTGGTGTCGGAACGCGCCACGCTATTGCACAAGAACGAGCAAGTGCGCGGCCGCGTCGAGGCCATGATTGGCCGGCTCAAGGGGATGGAGCAGGTTTCGTGAGCCAGTTTTCGCAGGTCACGATTCGCATCCTGGAAAAGGAATACAACGTTGCGTGCCCGGCCGAAGAGAAGCCGGCGCTGCTCGCATCGGCCGAGCTCTTGAACCACAAGATGCGCGAGATCCGCGACAGCGGCAAAGTCGTCGGGCTCGACCGCGTGGCCGTCATGGCGGCCTTGAATCTCGCCAACGAGCTCTTGAAGGCCCGGGGCCAGGACGAAGAGCTCAAGAACATCGTCGGGTTACGTATCAGGGCCATGCGTGAGCACTTAGACTCGGCGCTCGGTCCCACGAAACAGCTCAGCCTATAATCGGCCTTGGTGCTCCCTGCGGTGTACGACGCGGACGAAGGTCTCTCGGACCCTAAATCATGCTTTTGGGGTTAAGTTCTGTCGGTGATGGTGTGCATATCCGGCCTAGCCGGAAAGCCTTAAGTCCCGACGACATACCCCACCTGTTGCTCCGGTTCGAGAGCAACGGTCCGTGACGGCACAGGCGGGGAGCACCACCTCGCCGCTCGACGCAGCGGCGCGCGGCCAGCTGCGGCGCGAGCTGCGCGCGAAACGCCGCGCACTACCCGCCCCAGCGCGCGCATTGGCCGATCGCGCGATCCGCGCCAACATCCGCCGCCTGCCCGAGTTTCAGCGCGCGCGTAGCGTCGCCGTGTTCCTCGCCTTCGATGGCGAGCCTTCGCTCGCGCCGCTCCTCGATACGGCGCGACGGCGCGGCAAACGCCTCTATGCCCCGGTCCTCGACGGCTTGACGATGACGTTCCGCGAGCTCGTGTCGAGCAGGGCGCTCACGACGAACTTCTTCGGCATCCTCGAGCCCGAGCTCGGGAGCGCGATCGACGCGCGCGAGCTCGACCTCGTGCTGACGCCGCTCGTCGCGTTCGACGACCGCGGCGTGCGCATCGGCGTCGGCCGCGGCTACTACGACCGCTGCTTTCGATTCTTGCGCGCCCGCACGCGCTGGCGTCGGCCGAAGCTCTTCGGTGTGGCGTACGAGCTACAACGCGTCGCGGAGATCGGTTCCCACGCCTGGGACGTGCCGCTCTTCGGCGCGGTCACCGAGACCGGCGTGCGACGCTTCTAGCGCAGCGGAGTGAGCCATGGGCCATTGGCTGATGAAATCCGAGCCCGACGTCTTCGGCATCGACGATCTCGCCAAGGCGCGGCGCAAGACCACGCATTGGGACGGCGTCCGGAACTATCAGGCGCGCACATACCTGCGCGACGGCATGCGCGTCGGCGATCTCGCGTTCTTTTATCACAGCAACTGCGACGAGCCCGCGATCGTAGGCATTGTCGAGGTCGTGCGCGCGGGTTATCCGGATCACACGGCATTCGACGCGAAAGACGCGCACTTCGACCCGGACAGCGATCCGCAGCAGCCGCGCTGGTTCATGGTCGACGTGCAGCTTGCGCGCAAGCTCGCACGACCGATCACACTCGCGGAATTGCGCCACCATTCTGGCGGCGCGCTCAAAGGTTTCGCGTTGTTGCGACGCGGCAATCGCTTGTCGGTGATGCCCGTGAGCGCCGCACACTGGAAGTTCATTCTCGGTCTCGTGTGACGCACGTGAGCGCATGACACGTGTCGCGAAACGAAGTCACTAGAGTGTGCCAGCAATCACATTCGCTGCGCGCTCGTGCGCGATGCGAACGTGCGTCGACCCCTGACGCGCTGGTAATGCGTTTCGATTTGTATATACTCAAGCCCGTCTATCCCGACAACGGAGACTACCCATGGCTTCCAGAAAGAAGGCGTCACGTAAAAAGTCGAAGCGCAGAGCGAAGCGACCGGCAAAGCGCCGTGGTAAGAAGAAGAGCAAACGCAAGACGCGACGCAAACGACGTTAGGAGCTCGTAAGCTCAAAAAAGTGTAGTGCCCGCCACGTTGCGGGCACTCTCTTTTTGGGGAGAAGCATTTCGATGGCACAAGACGCGAACAAACGGCGAGCGGCCGCCGCCGCGCTGTCGTATCTCAAAGATGGCATCGCGCTCGGCGTCGGCACGGGCAGCACCGTGGATCTCTTCATCGAGCTGTTGCCGCCGCTGGCCGCGAAGCTCGGACCGGTAATTTCCAGCTCCGAACGGTCGACGCGGAAGCTCACGGAATGCGGCATCCGCACGGTCGAGCTCGCCTCGATCGGCGACCTGGACCTCTACATCGACGGCGCCGACGAGGCCACGAAGCACCGGCACCTCATCAAGGGCGGCGGCGGAGCGTTGACGCGCGAGAAGATCGTGGCCGCAGCGTCACGGCGCTTCGTTTGCATCATCGACGATACGAAGCTCGTGCCGACGCTAGGCAAGTTCCCCTTGGCCCTAGAAGTCATCCCGATGGCGCGGTCGTATGTCGCGCGACAGATGGTCAAAGCCGGCGGGCAGCCGATCTGGCGCGAAGGGTTCGTCACCGACAACGGCAATCACATACTCGACGTGCACAACTTGCGGATCGCGAATCCGCTCGAGCTCGAGACGCGGTTCAACCAGATTGCAGGCGTCGTGACCGTGGGGATCTTCGCCAATCGGCCGGCCGACGTGTTGCTCATCGGCGGACCGAGCGGCGTCAAGGTAATTCAGTGATGCGCGGCGCGCTCGCGGCGCGAGAAGATTGGCTGGGGGACTAGGATTCGAACCTAGGTTCTCGGAGTCAGAGTCCGATGTCCTACCGCTGGACGATCCCCCATCCGTGAGGCATCCACAACGCTAGCACAACGCCGGTGCTTTGCCGCGCCCTTACGCCCAGAGCAATAAACGAACTAGCGCTTCGAGTACTGCGGCCGTTTACGCGCTTTGCGTAAGCCCACTTTCTTGCGCTCGACCTCGCGCGCGTCGCGCGTCACGAACCCGGCTTTGCGAAGCGTCTTGCGTAAGCCCTCGTCGTAGTCCATGAGCGCGCGCGTGATGCCGTGGCGAATGGCGCCGGCTTGGCCCGTGGTGCCGCCGCCGCGAACCGTGACGTGCACGTCGAAGCGCCCCTCGGCCTCGGCCACCACGAGCGGCTGGCGCACGATCATGCGCGCCGTCTCGCGGCCGAAGAACACGTCGAGCGGACGGCCGTTGACGACGATGTCGCCGTTGCCCGGCTTGAGGAACACGCGGGCCGCGGAAGTCTTGCGCCGGCCCGTGCCGTAATTGATTTCGATGGCCATCGGCTCAGAGCTCCAGGGGTTTCGGCTGCTGCGCGGCGTGCGGATGCGTGGCGCCGCGCACGACCTTGAGTTTCTTGAACATTTGCCGGCCGAGCGGGTTCTTCGGCAGCATGCCCTTGACCGCGATCTCGATGGCGCGCTCGGGACGAGTCGCGAGCAGCTTCTCGAGGGGCTCGGCCTTCAGGTTGCCGATCGTGCCCGTATGCCGGTAATAGATCTTGTCCTTGAGCTTGCGGCCGGTCACACGGATCTTCTCGGCGTTGATGACGACGATGAAGTCGCCGGTATCGACGTGGGGCGTGTAGATCGGCTTATGCTTGCCGCGCAGGCGGTGCGCGAGCGCCGTCGCGAGCCGGCCCAGGGTCTTGCCCTCGGCGTCGACGAGATACCAATCGCGCCGAACGTCGCCCGGCTTGGCAGAATAGGTTTTCATGCTTCGTAGGTTCTAGGGGGGCCGGCGCCCGCCGGCCAAAGAGGCGGAATCTTACTGGCCGACCTTGAGCCGCGCAAGCCAAGGAGGGGGCCCGTCGGCGCTCTATATAATGGGCCCATGCCCGCCACGCTCACCTGGTCGGACCGCCTGATCGCTGCGTTGGACGAGGGGCTCAGGGCCCTCGCCGTGCCGGCTACCGCGACCCGCCCTTCCCCTGCCGCGGCCGTCCCCGAGGGCGACCTCACGGCCGCCGAGCGCAGCCAAAGCGCGGCCCTCATGCGCGTCAATCATGCGGGCGAGATCGCCGCCCAGGCGCTCTACCACGGCCAATCGCTCGTCGCGCGCTCCGACGCCACGCGTGAGCTATTCGTTGCCGCTGCGCGCGAAGAGCGCGATCACCTGGCCTGGTGCGCCGCACGCATCGACGAGCTCGGTGGCCGCGCGAGCTGGCTCACGCCGTTCTGGTACGCGGGCAGCTTCTGCGTCGGCGTGCTCGCGGGCGCGGCCGACGATGAGCGCAGCCTCGGCTTCGTGAGCGAGACCGAACGGCAGGTCGAAGCGCACCTGCGCGATCACCTGCGCCGGCTGCCACCGCAAGACGCGAAGAGCGCCGCGATTCTCGCGCGTATGACCGAGGACGAGGTGCATCACGGCACGACGGCGGCCCTCGCCGGCGGCACCGAGTTGCCCGGCCTCATGCGCCGTTGCATGGCGTTTGGCGGCGAAATCTTGCGCCGCGTCGCACTCGTCGTGTGACCGATCTCACAAAGTGATACAAAGGTTGCTTGCGGACTGCCGCCGAATTGATTAAATACAGCGTTAAGTCAAACCGGAGTTCCGTATGGAAGAAGCCCTGAGACCCCTGAGCGATGTTCCGGCGATCAACCGCTTCCTGAGCTACTGCAGGGTGCGCACGATCCCCGGCAAGACCGTGATGATTCACGCCGGGGACTTGCCCGACGTTCTCTACTACATCGTCGACGGCTCCGTCGAAGTGATGATCGAGGACGAGGACGGCAACGAGATGGTCCTGGCCTATCTCAACAAGGGTCAGTTCTTCGGCGAGATGGGTTTGTTCTACGAGCAACCGCAGCGCAGCGCCTGGGTGCGCACGCGCTCCGAGAGCGAAATCGCGGAGATGACGTATCCGCGCTTCCGCCAGATCGCGTCCGAGAGCCCG
Organism: Gammaproteobacteria bacterium; assembly: GCA_035249885.1. Taxonomy (GTDB): domain Bacteria; phylum Pseudomonadota; class Gammaproteobacteria; order Steroidobacterales; family Rariloculaceae; genus FEN-1219. The sequence continues at coordinate 7,595 of DATFFV010000015.1, forward strand.
GGCTTGATCTTCGAGCTCGCGACGCAGCTCGCGACACGCCTCGACCGCACCAACAGAAAACTCGGCGACCTCGCGTTCGTCGACGTCACGGGCCGCGTGGCGCACGCCATCATGGATCTGTGCCGCGAGCCGGACGCGATGACGCATCCCGAAGGCATGCAGATAAAAGTGTCGCGGCAAGAGCTGTCGCGGCTCGTGGGCTGCTCTCGCGAAATGGCGGGCCGCGTGCTCAAGGTCCTCGAGGATCAGGGTCTGGTCCGCGCGAGCGGCAAGACCATCGTGGTCTTCAACGCACGCCGCGAATTGCCGCGGGCGCGGGCGGCCGCAGGCGAAGCGTTGCGCCGCGCGTAGGGCCGGATTTCTTTTTTTGGTTATTTGAAGCCGCGCTGCGTTTTGATGCGCTCGTAGGCCGTGCGCACCTCATGCGTCTTCTGCTCGGCGACGCCGATCATGGTCTCCGGCAGGCCGCGCGCCACGAGCTTGTCGGGGTGATGCTGGCTCATGAGCCGGCGATACGCCGTCTTGACCTCGTCGTCGCTGGCTTCTGCGCTCACACCTAGCACTCGATAAGAGCCGTTGAGCGCCTCAGCGGGTGTGGGTTGCGCCGCGCCGCCGCGCGCGAATCCGCGCACGACGGCTTCGAGCTGCGCGAGCTCGGCGCGCGTGACGCCGAGCCTGTCGGCGACGCGCCATAGGAGCTGCCGCTTGTCGGCGCCGAGCTGGCCCGCACCGATCGCCGATTGCAACTGAATCTGCACGAACGCGCGCGCCAAATCCGTGTGGCCGCCGAGCTGCTCGGCGAGCGCGCGTAGACGCGGCTCGAACGCGTACTTCGCAGCTTTGCCGCGCGTGAAGTGCTCGATTGCGCTCTGCACTTGAGGGTCGGTCAGACGCATGCCGTGCATGATGCGCCGCGCGACGCGCACTTCGTCCTCGGAGACGCGGCCGTCGACTTTCGCGACGTGGCCCATGATCTCGAACGTGACCTCGAAGAAGAGCTGGCTGATCGCTCTGACGCCGCCGCGTCCCGTCCTCGTCGTCTCGTCCCACCGATGACCGACGAGAACACCGAGCAGCGAGCCCACGGGCCCCGCGACGAAGGCGCCGATGAGACCACCGATACTCTTGCCGAGCCACTGCATCGATTCACCGAAATGACCGCTGCTTCCGCGCGGCCGCGAAGTTGCCGAGAAGCGTGCCTTAAGCTCATTATCGTGGCTTTGAGTCGCTGCGCAACGAGGTCACGACTTGGCCGAGCCCTTGTTCGAATCCAATCTCGCGAGCCTCCCGCTCGTGGCGCGCGGCAAGGTACGCGACATCTATCGCGTCGATGACAAGCGCCTGCTGATCCTCGCCACGGATCGCATGTCGGCGTTCGACGTCGTGTTGCCCGACCCGATTCCCGGTAAGGGCGCAGTGCTCACGGCGATCTCGAATTTCTGGTTCGAGAAACTCGCAAGCGTGATCCCGAATCACCTCACGGGCGTCGCACCCGAGAGCGTGCTCCGCGATGCGCGCGATCACGAGGTCGTCCGGGACCGCGCCGTCGTCGTGCGGGCGCTCTCGCCGCTGCCGATCGAGGCCGTCGTGCGCGGCTATCTCATCGGCTCGGGATGGAAGGACTACTGCAAGACGGGGCGCGTCTCGGGCGTCGAGCTGCCTGCGGGGCTCGAGCTCGCGCAGCGGCTGCGCGAGCCCATTTTCACGCCGAGCACGAAGGCCGCGGCCGGGCAGCACGACGAGAACATCTCGCTCGAGGAGGTCGCGAACACCATCGGCGCCGACCTCGCGCGCAAAGTGGGCGCCGCGGCGCTCGCGCTCTACACGCGCGCCACCGAGTACGCGCGCGCGCGCGGCATCATCATCGCCGACACGAAATTCGAATTCGGCCTCGACGAGACGGGGGCCCTGCACGTCATGGATGAGGTGTTGACGCCCGACTCGTCGCGCTTTTGGCCGGCGGACACCTACCGGCAGGGCTCGTCGCCGCCGAGCTTCGACAAGCAGTACGTGCGCGACTATTTGGAGACGCTCGGCTGGAACAAGCGCGCGCCGGGTCCGAAGCTGCCGCGAGTCGTCATCGAGCGCACGAGCGCCAAGTACCGCGAGGCGCTGGAGCGGCTCACGAGCGACAGGCCGTCATGAACGCGAGCGCGCCGACTGACCGCGCGCGCGCGCCAAGCCGCTGATGGAGTTTCTCACTCACCCCATCGAGCGCTGGTTGTGGCCGCGCCGCGGACAGCGCCCCGCAGTGGTTTCGCACCAACGGATGTTCGCGCGCTACGCCTACGCGCTGCTGCGCGATCTCGCCCACGGCGATCTCAACTTGCGTGCCATGAGCCTCGTCTACACGACGATGGTCGCCATCGTGCCGCTGCTCGCGTTCGCGTTCGCGTTGATCAAAGGCCTCGGTTTACACCGCGACCTCGAGCCGCTGCTGTTGCGCTTCCTGGCGCCGCTCGGTCCGCGCGCCGCGGACCTCACGGAGCGCATCGTCGGCTTCGTCGACAACGTGAGCGGCCTGGCGCTCGGATCCTTGGGAGTTGGGATCCTGCTGTTCTCGGCGTTGTCGATGGCCCAAAAAGTCGAGAGCAGCTTCAACTTCGTTTGGCGCGTCGATCGCCCACGCAGTTTCGCCCGGCGCTTCAGCGAGTACTTGAGCGTGATGCTCGTGGGGCCGCTCGTGATGAGCTTCGTCATGGGCTTCACGGCAGTGCTCGGCAGCACTGCGGCCGTGGAATACTTGACCGGCATCCCCGTGCTCGGCAGCTGGCTCGTGGCATTGGGCTCGCTCCTGCCCTACGTGCTCATCATCGCGAGCTTCAGCTTCCTGTACGTGTTCGTTCCGAACACGCGCGTGCGCTTCGTGCCAGCGCTCATCGGCGGCACGTTCGCCGGCATCCTCTGGGCCGGCGGCGGCAGCCTGTTCACGACGTTCGTCGTCTCGGTGAGCCGCGCCGAGGCCATCTACTCGGGCTTCGCGATCGTCTTCGTCGCAATGGCCTGGCTGTACTTGTCGTGGCTCATCCTGCTCCTCGGCGCGCAGCTCGCGTTCTACGTGCAGAACCCCGACTACCTGCCGCTCGGCCAACGCGCGCCGAGCACGTCGAACGCCGTGCGCGAACGCCTAGCGCTGACCGCGATGCTGCTCGTCGGCCGCGACTTCGAAAAACCCGGCCACGGCTGGCGCATCGAAAGCCTCGCCGCACGCATCCGCGTACCGCGCCACATCCTCGAGCCCGTCGCGGCGGCGCTCATGAGCGCGGGGTTGTTGTCGCGCACGAGCGAGAACCGGCTCATTCCGGGGCGCGACCTGCGCCGCATCGAGCTCGCGGACATTCTCGCGACCGTGCGCAGCAGCGAGCACGACGTGCATCACGAGACCGACGACATCTGGAGCTTGGCCGTGGACGCCGTGGCCGGCAGCGTCGAGGATGCGATTCGCAAGTCGCTCGGTGGGCGGACGCTCGCAGACCTCGTCGACGCCGAAGTCCGCGCCGAGTCCACGTAACGCGTAAGAGGTGCCGGGTTTACGGTTTCGGTTCGCGAGACATACGTCGCATCGGTGTCGCTCGCGCGAACCGAAACCGTAAACCCGGCACCGCCGCCTCTAACCACCACCCGCCAGGGTAAGCCCGTCGACGCGTACGGCCCCGCAGCGTATTGCGCCGCGCGTGTCGACGTCGGACCCGACGGCTTGAATCTCGCGGAACAGATCTTCGAGGTTGCCCGCGATCGTGACCTCGTGCACGGGATGCACGATCTCGCCGCGCTCGACCCAGAAGCCGGCCGCGCCGCGCGAGTAGTCGCCCGTCACCGTGTTCACGCCCTGCCCGAGCAGCTCGCCGACGACGAACGCCTCGTCGCAGTCGGCGATGAGATCCGCGAGCGTCCCGGCCGTGGGCTTCACGAGCAGGTTGTGAATGCCGCCGGCGTTGCCCGTCGTCGTGAGGCCGAGGCGCCGAGCCGAATAGCTCGACAGCACGTAGCCTTGTAGCACGCCGTCGCCCACGAGCCGGCGCGGCCGCGTCGCGACGCCTTCGGCGTCGAACGGCGCGCTCGCGAGCGCGCGCGGAATCGCGGGGTCCTCATCGATGGCGACGAACGACGGCATGACCTGCTTGCCCGCCGCGCCGAGCAGGAACGATGCCCGTCGATACTGCGCCGTGCCGCGCACCGCCGCGATCAAGTGACCGAATAGACTCTTGGCGAGCTCGGCCGGGTAGAGCACGGGCACGCGGCGCGTCGACAGCGTGCGCGCGTTGAGCCG
>DATFFV010000016.1:0-8778 GCA_035249885.1 Gammaproteobacteria bacterium
TGTACGAGAACCGGTCGCTCAAGTCCTCGCCGTCGATGTCGCGCGGAAGACCGTCGTCGGGATTGAAGTTGGTCTCGCGATGCGTGCGCACGAAGAACGCAGTATCGAGCAAGCGGCTCCGGAGCTCGCGCTCGCCGAGCACGATGTCGGCGCCCATGAGGAGCCGCTGGTCCACGACGGTCGCGTTCGCGACCTCGGTGCCGTAGAAGTCGCCCTCCAAGTCGTAGCGGAACGAGAAATCGGTGTCGCCGGATTCGTTGCCGAGCACGTACGCGGCGTGCAGCTCGACGGGCATGAAGCTTCCCGATTGCACTGTGGGCGTCACGACCGGCAGCGTCGCATCGGAGAGATCGACGTACGCGTCGGCCGGCGCCTCGTAAACGTTGTCGTCTTGCCCCAGGTGTGCCGCCGCGAGCAGGCGGAACTCGCCGATGCGTCCCTCGGGCTGGACCGAGGCGCGCGGCGCGCGGCGCGTCGACCTCGCTTCCGTCGTTGCGTTGGCCGGAAGCGGCACCGACTCGGCCGCGCTCGTGGCGAGTCTGCGCAAGTCGCGATCGTCGGCGCTGTCGGCAGCCGCCTGAAACGACAGCGTTGCGGCGACGTGATCGCCGGCCGCGCGTTGCGCCAAGCCGCGGTTATAGCTCGCGAGCGCCAGGAGCTCCGGAGCTCCTGCGGCGCGGGCGAACTCTTCGGCGGCGGCCGCGAACTCGCCGAGCTCGTAGTAGACGACACCGACGTTGTAGTGCAGCAGCGGCGTGTCGAAGCCGGCCGCGGCTGCCTCGCGATAGCGCAGCAACGCCGTGCGGTAGACGCCGGACCGCACGAGGGCGTTGCCCTCGGCGAACAGGTCCGCGGCCGACTGGGCGAGCGCAGTTCCAGTCGCCAGATAGGCCGTAAACCCTAGCCCTATCAACGAGTTGGAACGGCGCACGGCACCCTCGATCGGAGATCTTTGGGTCACTCTAGGTGCAGATCCCAACGGCGAACAGGACGCCCGTCACAGGAGGTGCCGGGTTTACGGTTTCGGTTCGCGAGCCGGGTGACGAGCACCTTCGTCGCGCCGCGAACCGAAACCGTAAACCCGGCACCCTCTTCACGCGGCGAGAAATCCTCGCGCCGGCAGCTATCAGCGCTCGGCGACGGCCAGCTCGACGGCGAAGGTTTTTCGCTCGTCGCCGTGACGCAGGCGCGCGGCGAGCTCGCCACCTGCGCCGCTGCGCGCGACGAGCGTGAGCGGCAACGCGTTGCTGCCGGCCGCGAGCGTCGTGTGCCACACGACGCGCCGCTCTCCGGGACGATCGACGAGCTCGATGCCCGCCGGCAGATCGACGGTGAGCTCGACGTCGCCGACCGCAGCGCGCGAATCGAACACGAGATTGACGCTGCGCGGCTCGCCGAGCGCGAGCGTAACCGCGGTCGTCTCCGGAGCACGGCGCGCGCTTGGGCTGCGCACCCACAAGCCCGTGAGGACGACGGTCAGCATCGTGAGGCCGAATGCGCCCAGAAACGTGAATGCGACGATGCGCTGCGCGAGCGTCGGCTTGGGGCGTTGCCCACTCCTCTGCTGCGACTCGGCTGGCGGCTCGGTCACGGTCGGTTTCGCTCGGGCGATCGGGTACGATGGCTACGACGGCTTCGGAATCATACCCTTGAATGCCCTGGTCAGCGCCTGCGGCTCGGCGGCCGCGTCGAACCAAACTCCCGCCGCGCGGGTCCGAAGACTTAACGACGGAACGACCCTCATGCGACGAACGGCGCCGGCGATCGTTGGGCTCATGTTGGCGGCAGCGACCCTGCCCGCCGCGGCCCGCGACCTTCAAGACGTACTCAATACGGGCACGTTGCGCGTCGGCCTAACGTTGTTCGCGCCGTGGGCCGCGCGCGGCACAGACGGCGAGATCGTCGGCTTCGAGGCCGACGTCGCGCGTCAGCTCGCGGCCGACATGGGTGTCAAAGCCGAGTTGCTGACCTACGACCTCGAGCGCCTGATCCCTGCGCTCGAATCCGGGGAGATCGACCTCATCGCTGCCGGGCTCACGATCACGCCGGAGCGCGCCCTGCACGTCAACTTCAGCAATCCGTACGCCGAGAGCGGCATCGCGCTCGCGACGCATCTCGGACGTACCGCCGGCATCGACGACGTCGCCGCGCTCGACGACGCGGCGGTGATGATCGCGGCGGTCGAAGGTTCCGTGGCGGTAGCGCTCGCGCGCCGGCTCTGGCCAAGTGCGCGCATCACCGTGTTCGCGTCGCCGGAGGCCGCGGGCGAGGCACTGCTCGCAGGCGAAGTCCACGGCTATCTCGAGGACGAGCCCGTGCCGACGTTTCTCGCGCTCGAGAATCCCGCCGTCGTCGACGTGCCGACGGCGCGCCCGTTGCTCGCGAGCCGCGTGGGGTTCGCGGTCAACAAGGGCGACCCGGATTTTCTCGCGTTCCTGAACGCATGGATCCACGCGCGCGAGGCAGACACCTGGCTGCCGACGACGGCCAGCTATTGGTTCAAGTCGTTGCGCTGGCGCGAGCGAGTTCGCGATGCCGCACCGCGTTGAGCACACTCTCGTCGGCGCCACGGTGTTGCGCGCGGTAGCGCTGCTCGCAGCGGCGCTCGCCGCTCCGATCGCGGCGCAAGACGCGGACGTGCCGCGCGCGCCGCGCATCATCGGCACACCCACACCGCCGACCGCGGAGGAAGCTCGACCGGCGCCGGAAACCGCGGGCCCTCCTCCGGTGAACATACCGCTGCGCATCCGCGCGCCGCGGCCGCCGAGCGCGGCGCGTCTTGCGCCGTTGCCCGAGGAGCGGGCCGGCGGCGTCGAGGAGATCGTCATCGTGGGCCAGGGCTGGCGGCTGCCCGATCTCGGCAGCGAGTGGCGTGAGCGGCAAGCGGAGGCTGCACGCTCGGGCCGCTTCAGCGCCACGGCGCTGCCGCTCTACGACCCCGGACGCCCGCCATTGCGCGAAGAAGGCTTCCTGGCGAGCCGCGAGCAGCGGCGCCACGGCTATATCGAGATCTTCCGCCTGCGCTTCGGGCGCCGCTCGCGCGACTGAGCCGCGCCGGCCCTCGCGCGGGGGGCCGTAACAGAACCGTAATGCCGGCGTAAGACAACTGCAAAACGGCCGTGGTGGACTGGCCCCCAGTTGCCTTTGCGAGCGGCTTTGCAATGGACGGCGCGGTTCTTCTGGTCCACGACGGGCAGGCGGTGCGGGTTTCGGCCCGTAAGGCCCTGGCCGCGGCCGGTTACGACGTGGCCGAGGCCGTCGACGTGCCGACCGCACTGCAGGTCGCCGGGCGCACGCGCCCCTGCCTCATTTTCTTGCCCTGGCTCGGACGCCGGCCCGTGCGCGAGGCGCTCAGCGAGCTACGCGCGGCCGATCCCACACGCCGCAGCCGAATCATCGTGTGGGCCGAGCAGAACGAGATCGGCGACGCCGCCATGGCGCTCGAGCTCGGCGCCGATGACTGCCTCGCCTTGCCGTTCGACGCCGCCGAGCTCGTCGCGCGCGTCAATGCCTGCTTGCGCCGTCCGCTCGCGGCGATGCGCCCCGACGAGCTCACGGCCGGTCCGCTCTTGCTCGACAAGGCCATGCATCGCCTGACGATCCACGGCCGCGAGGTTGCGTTGTCGCCCGCCGAGTTCCGCCTGCTCGCATTCCTGCTCGAGAATCAGGGCCGCGTTTTCAGCCGCGAGGAGCTGCTGCGCGGCGCGTGGCCGAAGAACATCTCGGCGGGCGGCCGGACGGTCGACGTGCACGTGCGCCGCTTACGTCAACTGCTCGAGCCGTTCCACTGCGATGACATCATTCAGACCGTGCGCAGCTTCGGCTATCGGCTGGCCGTACCGGCTCGCGACGCGCGTGGCAGCGCGGAGCTGCCCGACGTCTCGACCCATTCGACGCAGCTATAGCGAAGCTGCACGGCGCCATCGCGTTGCGAGATGTCGATACGACTGCGTAGCGCGGATTACCGTCCGAGGTCCCACTTGATGTCGATGTTCGCCGTCGTGCCGAGGCTCTGCTCCAGAATCGTGACGCCCGCCTGCTCGAGCTCGAGCTTCTCGTTGAGAACGTTCTGCATCCTGAATTTGAGGCTGAGCCGCTCCGTCGGATGGAACGAGTAGATCAAATCGACCGAGTCGAATGGCTGCTCGTACGTGTCTTGCGCCCCGCCACGGCCAGCGAAGAAAATACGCTCGCTGAACGTGTTGTACACCAACGACCAGCTGTGGCCGCCGTTCGGAGAGTCGAACCCGACCTGCACATTGGCCACATGGTCGGAGTGGCCCGTCATCGGCCTCACAGGATTCGTCAAATCGAGGCCGACGTTACCGACGGTGAGCTCGGACTCGCTGAGCGTCAGATTGCCCGCGAGGAAGAACGGCTCTACCCACCTGCCCCAGCGGTCGCTCAGCGACTCGAGATTCTTGAGCCACTCGACTTCGAGGCCCTTGATCTCGGCCGACTCGGCATTGACGAACGTCACGAAGACGTTGTTGTCGCTGCCGGCGCCTTCCGCGGTCTCGATCGGATCGTCGATGTCCTTGTAGAACAGCGACAGGGTGAAGTTGTCGCCGTTGTCGAAGAACCACTCGCCGCGCACGTCTAGGTTGTTGATCGGCGACGTACGCAAACCCGGCCGGCCCCTCACGCGAGCCTCGGTCAGCGGGTCGATGTATGACGCGTCCGAGATCTCGCGCAGGTCGGGACGCGCCACGGTCTTGCTGACGCCGAAACGAAGCTGGAACGTTTCGGCCCAGAAATTCGGGCGCATGTACGTCGCCGACAAGGCCGGATACGTATCGTCCTCGAGGAAGACGGCGGTAAGCAGGTTGTCGGCGTTTTGCTGCGGATCGCTGCCGGTGACGCGGATCACGCTCTGGCCAACGTCGACGTCGAATTCCAAGGGATCGATCGGCAGCGAAACCTGCTCGAACTGCTCCCACCGCACGCCGCCCGAAAGGCGCCAACTGTCGCCGATCATCGCGTCGGCCTTGAGGTACGCGCCCTCGACGGTCTGGGCCGCGAGGTAGCTCTCGGTGCCGATCCCGCCGATTCCGAGCCTGAACTGGTTGACCGGATTCAACAGGTTCGCTTCGGACAGCACGCTGCCGGGCGAGCCGACGAGTATCGGCCCCGCGGCTGCCGCCGTGGTTCCGAGCGTGAGCTCGGTCTGCAGGTAACCACGCGCTTTGCGCGAGTAGTCCCAACCGCCGCTGACGTCGACATTGCCGTTGGCAAAGGGCTTGAGGAGATCCCAGCCGTAGCTCTCGACTTCGTCGTCGAGGTCCGTATAGCGGTAATTCGCCGCCGATCCCGAACGGCGGAGCGCCGTGGACAGAACGGCGCCCGTCGCCGGATCGACAGTGTCTTCGGCGGAAATGAGGATTTCGCTCGGTATGGTGGTCTCGGCCGTCGAGTCGGAGTAGTACCAATCGTAGGTCAGCCCCTCGAGCCATGGCCGGTCGAGAAAGGGAAGGATTTCGACGGTGTCTTGACCGACGACATGCTGGCCGCGGATCTGATTGGAGCGCAGCTCGCGTTCCTCGAAGCGTATGCGGTAGTCGCGAAAACCGCGCCCGCTCTGGCGCACGAAGTTGAACGTGTGCCCCGCCGCCTCGATGCCTTCGTCCTCCGTATTCCGCAGGAACATGCTGCTCGTCGTGACGCGGTGGTCGGTCGTGAAGTTCAGCCCGAGGTTGACGATGCCGGTGGCAGCGATTTGATTCGTCGTGCGCTGCTCATTGAAAAACTCTTCGTCGGGGTTCACCACGTTACGCACGGTACGCTCGCGATTTCGCCAGTCGTTGTCGTACGACAGAAGGCCAAGGGCGCCGAACTGCCATTGATCCGAGCCGCCGAAATACCAACGGTTGCCGAGCGCCGCTTCGAGCGAGGCGTCCGGGCTCAGGGACTTCTGCTCAAAATCGATGTCGCGATACAAGGACGTCGCGAGCTGGCGGTTGATCGCTTCGGCTTGGGAGAGCAGATGCGGTTGGCCGTCCCGATTCAAGCCGGCGAAGATGCCGGCCGTCGAGAGGTTGCCTCGATACTCCTGAATGGCGTCGCGGATCGCGACCGGCATCGCGCGCGTACCGTCGTCGGTGCCGAGCGAGTCGTCGCTGCCCCCAACGTAGCTGATCCCGTCGCCGTCGCTCTCCGAGTTGGCGCCGGAGCCGAGCTCGATCGATACGACGGGCCCGGTGGGGATACCGCGGGTCATGATATTCACGTTGCCGCCGCCGAACGCGGCCGGCATGTCGGGCGAGTACGCTTTCTGTACGGCGAGCGCCTCCAGGATCTCGGCCGGGAAGATATCGAGGGGCAGCACGTTGCGCGTCAAATCGGGGGACGGAACGTAGGCGTTGTTCAGCAGCGTGCTCGAATAGCGCTCACCGAGACCTCGCACATAGATGAACTGGTCGTTGATGAGCGTCAGTCCGGGCATTCGCCGCAGCGCGAGCGAGACGGTGCTGTCGCCGGTGCGCGCGATCTGCTCCGTGCTCAGAAAATCCGAGACGACTTCCTGCTCCAGTCGCTCGCGGACCACGTCGAGCGCCGTCGACCGCAAGCGGCCCGTCACTACGATTTCCTCGGTCGCGTCCTGGGCCTGCGTTTCCGCTTGATCTTGCGCTTGTTGCGCGAGGACGGGCAATGCGCCTGCCATCGCGGTGACGACGGCGGCTGCAATTCGGCTGAGCGCCAGGTTGGTGGCTCGGCGTTTCATGTCGGAACCTCTTTTGGTCTTGTCTTTAGAGGCTTACGGATTTCCGAACCAAAGGGGCTGTCCTTGGTTGGAAGGATGCAGGCCGTAGGTCCAATCCACCGTCCAATCGTTGGCGCGCGTCACGGCTCCGAGCTGGCCGCTCGCCGGCGTCATCGTGATCGCCGCGCCGGTCTCGTCCACGAGCGCCGTCGCCGTGTAGAACGAATCGAGAATCACATGGTTCGCGTTCGCCGAAAGGTCCACGACGTTCCTGACGACGTTGCCGCTCACGTTCGGGTAAGCCACCGTGCCGGTGTTCGTCAGCCACGCGGCGACCGTGTCGCCGTTCGGCAGCGTGTTGTTCGTGACGGCCAGCTCGCAAGCAATCAACGTGTTGGTCACGGCGGTCGCGCCCGTCTGCGCCCAGTTGTTCGTGACACCGTCGGCGGCGAGCTCGAAGCACTCGTTGTTGTTACTCGCGTCGTCCTGATAGCCGCCGTAGATGACGCTGTCCGCGAGCTGCATCTGCGGACCCCGGCGCAGCGTCGGGCCTTCCGAGACGTCGGAATGCGTGCCGACGTCCTGTGCGCTCACGATGCAGGTCATGTTCGTGATCGTCGGGTTCGTGACCGGCGCCGTATCGAGCGCGACGCCGGCGGCAGCTCGCGTGTCGCCGATGTTGTCGCCCTCGATGCAGCGGTTGCCGTCCATCTGCGCATGGATGATCAAGGCCGTGTCGATCGTTCCGACGTAGCCGTCCGAGAAATCGATCGAGTCGTCGCGCACGTAGACGGAGACGTAATGATCGATGTCGACGGCGCCGCCGAAGAACTCGATGCCGTCGTCATAGGTGCTGTAGGTCTCGAGGAAGCTGATGGTCGTGCCCGAGCCCACCGCGTTGAACGTGATGCCGTTGAGCTCGTCGCCCGGGGCCACTTCCGACCCGGTGTGCTTGACCACGACGTAACGCAGCACTCCCGAGCTCTCGCCGTTGTCGTTGCCGCCGTAGTAAACCGGCTGACCCTCGGACTCGACGTGGCAGCTGTTGGCCGCACGCTGTGCGTCCGTGCAGTTGTTCGTGATGCCGTTGCCGTTGATGACGATGCCGCCCCACTCCTGCACCGCCTCGGGCGTCACGGTCTGGAGCACGACGTCGGTGACGCTCGTGAACGTGATCGGCGCCGTTGCCGTGCCGTCCGCGATGATCTGCGAGCCGCGGTTGACGACGAGGTAGTCCGACGAGTCGGTGAACGCGAGCGTCGCGCCCGCCTCGATCGTCAGAACCGGGCCCGTGCCGCCCGTCGGCGCAACGCCGGAGCTCACGTTCTGGCCGACGGCCAGCACGTCCTGGAAAACGTGCGCGCCGTCGTTCGCCAGGGCCGGTATGTCGAGGTCGACCCTCAGGGGGTTGACGAAGCTCACGAACGTCGGCGGGTACGTGCAGTCCGGATCTTGAAACACGCCCTGCCGCACCGCTCCGCCGCTCGTCGTGTACGACGCGCAGGGATTGGTGGTTCCTCCCCCGCCCCCACCGCCGGTGGTGGTCGAGTTGTCGACGTTCGTGGGCTGCAGATTGATGTCGCCCGATTCGCAGGCGGCCATCACGGCCGCGATCGTGGCCAGGGCGAAGAGTCGTGTCGTTTTCATTACGTTCTCCAACGGTCCAGACGCGTTTGAGCGGGTTGCCGCAGCCGCCGACGTCGGGCGCTGTTACGGCAGGGTTTCCGCAGGTGCGCTGCGGATGGCGAGGAATCTAGGGACCCGATGTTGAAGGCGTGTGAACGATTTGTTTCCGAGTGGTTAACAAACCGTTCCGGCCACACGAACCGCGAGGATCGGCGTGAGCTGGAAGGCGTGTAGACCGACCGGCGCTAGCGCGGCGCGGCGAAGACCTGCGTCCAGTAGACGTCGGGGTTCTTGCCGGGTGCGAGCGCGAAAGCGATCCCGGTCTCGGTGAACTTGGGCTCCATGAGCGTTGCGCAGTGGCCCGGGCTATCGAGCCACGCCTCGACCACCTCCTCGGCCGTGCGCTGCCCGGCCGCGACATTCTCGCCCGACCCGCGCCAAGCGTAACCCGT
>DATFFV010000017.1:0-13576 GCA_035249885.1 Gammaproteobacteria bacterium
CCATCCTCGGCGTCGGCGCCGCGGCCGCCGCCGCGTTCGCGGCTGCGGCATTACCCGGGCCGCCGCCCGGCGGCTGCGCTTGCACCGAAATGACGACTAACCCAAGGAGCATGCCGAAGGCTGCTGCGAGCCCCACGCCACTGATCTGTTGTTTCCGCATGAGCCGAATCCTCTCGTCGAAACGCGGCGCCCTACACCGGGGCGGCCGTTAAATTGAGCTAGTTCCGTCCGGGACCCGCCGCCTGCACGCTGGCCGGCACGCGCACCTGGACGTACACCTGGCCGATCTCGGTCTCCCGCGTCCGGAAGTCGCGCACGACCGTGCCGTTCTGCCGCTCGACGATGGTGCCGGCGTACATGGCTTCGATCTTGTGCAGCGGGTTGTTGAAGTCCTGGTAGTTGCCGTAGACGAACTCGGTCGTGTTCGCCCCATCCCTGACGACGACGCGTTCAGGCAGAAAGCGCTCGTTGAGCGTGGCCGTCGCGGTGGCGCCCGGAACATCGGGGAGCGGAAACGTGAGAACCGGCCGATCCCGTTGCCACTCCAGCGTCGTGGTCCCTTTGACTCCTGCGGCGGCCTGCCGATCGAGCAGCGTCGCCGGGTTCTGGACGAACGCGTCGGCGAGCGACACGCCCGCGGCGGCGGCGAGCGCGGCTTTGGGTGCGCCGTGAGGGCTGGCCCACAGGCGGATCCGCCGCTCTCGCAATGTCGCGGGCCGGGGCGTGGCCTTCCCTTGCCCGGCGACGAGCTCCGCGCCCGGGATGTCCTCGTCCCAAGCGTATTGCCCGCTCATGGTCTCGACGTTGGAATACGTCTGGCCGTTGGCGCGCCGGCACTCGATCTGCGTGCGGTAACCGGGTGTCTGGTAGTTGACTTGGATGCGCAGTTTCGTGAGCGTGCAGGCCTGCCCGTCCACCTGAACCGTGCCGCCTTCACCGTGGTAGTCGAGCGTGCCCACGAGCTCGGACTCGGCTTGGCCGCGGAGCATGCCCATGCTCCAGGTCCAGTTATAGAGAACCGACTTCAGGTCTCGGGCTCCGGGCGCGGGCGTGTATGGCGGTGGTCCTCCGCCGAACCCGCCGCCGCCGCCGCCTCCACCCCCGCCCCCACCGCCGCCCTGGGCGCCGGCTGGCAGCGCGCTCGTCATCGCAATGGCGACGGCAAACGCGCACGTCGCGACAGATCGTCGAAAGGACATCACACCCCCTAAAAATTCGCCGGCCTATGTCTGGCCGTTAGTCGACGATGAGATTGAACTCTTTGTCGCCGAGCTCGAGACGTCGGATGAATCCCGCCGGGTTCCCGTTCCGCGCCGGAAGCGCCGTGATCTTGAGGAATTCGCCGGTTTTGATGGAGGTGTTGTTGACCCCCGCGCGATTGAGCACCGCGAGGGAAGCCGTCGTCAGCACCCACTCCGTCGTCGTCCCATCCGCGTTCGGAACCGCGAGAAGCAGGTTCGAGTGCGGGTTCCTGAAATTCAATTTCGTGAGCTCGCCCTGCAAGACGATCTCCTTATTCAGGTCGTACACGCTCGCCACGGCATGATGTGCCTGGAGCTCGGCGCCGACCGCGAGGAGCCCGCCCAGTGCGACCAACCGAATAGCCCATGTCTTCATCGCTGCTAATCCCTTGTTGAGGTTGAGCGCGCCGATCATAGCTTGAAACTCGTGGCCGGTGCAGGATCTAACCTGCGGCCAATGTTAAGAATTCAGGCCCCCTTGTTGGCTTAACATCGCGCTAGTGATCGACAGAAGAGTATTGCGGGACGGGGCCGGATGAGGCGCGGCGCCGCTCTTTGCGCTATCGCGATCTGCGTGGGCCTCGGCGGTTCCGGGCACGCCCAGTCATCTTTGCCGGCGGGGCTCGACGACGGCGCCTTCTGGAACCTCATCGTCGAGCTGTCCGAGCCCGACGGCTTCTTCACCGACGAGAACTACGTCTCGAACGAGCTCGGCCTGCAGCGGTTGCTGCCCGATCTCGGGCGGAGGTTCGAGCCGGGCGGCGTCTATCTCGGCGTCGGTCCCGAGCAGAACTTCAGCTACGTCGCAGCGCTTCGCCCGCGCATCGCATTCATCGTCGACATCCGCCGCCAGAACGCGATGGAGCACCTCGTGTACAAGGTGCTCTTCGAGCTCGCCGGCAATCGCGCCGACTTCGTTTCGCTGTTGTTCTCGCGCCCGAGACCGCCCGGGCTCGACGCGGATTCGACGGCCGAGACGCTGCTCATGGACTATCGCGTCGCGCCTGCGGATCGTGAACTGTTCGAGGCGACACTCGCGTCGATCCTCGGCGTGCTCGTCGAGCGGCACGGCTTCGCGCTCAGCGACGCCGATCGCGCCTCGGTCGCGAAGGTTTTCACTGCCTTCTACGAGGCAGGTCCTGAGATCCAGTACATCTATGAAGGCACCGACGAATGGCATCCCAACTACGTGCAGCTCATGGATCTGAAAGACGCCTCGGGGACGAATTGGAGCTACCTCGGATCGGAAGAGCGCTTTCTGCGCGTCCGGCGCATGCAGCTCGCGAATCTCATCGTGCCCGTCGTCGGCGATTTCGCCGGCCCCAAGACCCTGCGAGCGATCGGCGACTACGTTCGCGCGCGGAGCGACACGATCGACGTCTTCTACGTCTCGAATGTCGAGCCGTATCTTTTCCGCGGCGACCTCTGGCGGCCGTTTTACGACAACGTCGCGACGCTGCCCGTGAGCGATGACGCCATCTTCATCCGCACGTTTTTCGGCTCGACGGCGCGCGAGTGCCGCGACCTGCGCCCTTCGATCAGAACGCCTTTGCAGGGCTCGATCGTCGAGCTGGTCGAAGACTATCGCAGCGGGGAGATCGAGACGCAGTGCGCGCTCGTGGAGCGGAGCCGGTAATCTTCATTGCAGCTCGAGGCTCTGGATATAGGCGGTATCCATGTACTCGCGAATCGCAAAGATTCGACCGTCCTTGATGTCGACGACCCAGCAGTAGCGGTTGTCATAGGCCTTGACCCGGAATATCCGAGTTGCTCATCCGTGTTGCTGCCCAAGCAGGCCCGCCCAAAGGTTTGTCGTCGGCGCTCGGAGCGAGCGCTGCCGCGCTCGCTCGTTAGCCGTTGTGTTCGCAGCGCTTACGCGATCAGTATAGCGAGGAAATTCAGTGAATCTCACCACGCGAATCGAGGCGCGCAATGTCGACAACCGTTCGACCCGACAACTTGAGGGCGGCGCTCGATGCGAAGCTCGCTGCAGCGATGAGCCAATTGGTCGAGTTGCGGGAAGCAGACGAACCGCGCGCTACTCTGCATCTCAACCCGCGAGAGATCGTCGGTACGTTCCTCCTGTACGCGAGCGCCGTCTATCCGATCATCGATACCTTCGGGAGAGCGCAGGCCGGCGACTTGCAGTTCGGTGCGTGGTACGCGCAATGGATAGAAAAGCTCGGCGACGCCGATCGAGCGCTATGGAAACAACTGCGCGACGAGCGTGTGCGACAGGAGCGCGGGCAGGCAGCTGCGTTGATCGAGACCGAAATCTCCGTCGCGTCGGACCCTTCGATCACCGGGCGCCAGCCGGTGCTCGGCACGCGCGCGGACGTTCGCAAGCAGCTCTTCCGTTTCGCGGCGTTCCCGGATAGAGCTGCGGGCGACGTCTGCGACGACTACCTGCGGCTGGCAAGACGTTTCGTTGACGACTTCGTCCGCGACTACGCCCGGTTTCTCCCGTGAGCACGTGCCCGCAGCGAGGAAGCACGGTGGATCTCAGGACGCACATCGAGGCACGCGGCGCCACGTATCCCCTCGCGGGGACGTACGCGCCCGAGTACCGGGCAGTCGTCGACGCGTTCGTCGAGAACTTCAAAGTCGAGGACGAAGTTGGGGCCACCTGTTCCATCGTGCTCGATGGACGCACGGTCGTTCGATTGTAAGGCGCTCTCAAACGCCTCGCAAAGAACTCCCTTCTCAGCAACCGTTCGGCGGGTTTGCGGCGATCGCTCAGAAGCCGACGCCGAAATTGATCTGAAAGCGCTCGACCTCGTCGCGGCGAAACACGCTCGTAGGATGCTCCTCCGGGTCGAGTGGAACCGCATAGCTCGCGCGCAGCAGGCCGAACGGCAGCAGCACCTCGAGCGCGAGCCCGGTCGATCGACGCAGCTCCGACCAGTCGAAACCGTAGTCGAGCGGCTGGCCGGCCTCGTCGTCAAACGCGGCGCCGTCGCCGCCGTGGAACACGTTGCCGGCGTCGTAGAAAAAACCGACCCTGACGTTGTCGCGCCAGCGCTGCGGCCACGCGGTCATGAGCTCGAGCTGTCCCGCGAGCAGCGTATCGCCGCCATACGGATTGCCGAGGCTGTCGCGCGGGCCGAGCCCGTCGTCACGGTACCCGCGCACCGTGCCCGGGCCGCCGGCGAACCAATTGAGGTATGGGGGCAAGCTCGACGTGTCGCCGCCGTACGCGGCGCCGTGCCCGAGCCGGCCGCGCAGCCGCAGCGTCCAGCGCTCGCCGAGCCGCAGACGCTGCTCGATCTCGTAATCCGCCCTGTAGTACTCGACGTCGCTCCCGGGCAACGCTGCGCGCAGCGTGAGCGCTTGCTCGAGGCCGTTGTCCCCGAACACGGGTCGATCACGCGAATCGCGCCGCCAACCGAGCACGAAATCGACCTCGTCCACGTTCGTCGAGACCGCCCCACCGCTCACGCTCGAGTCGCCGTTGGTCGCAACCCAATCGATGAGCTGCGCGCTCGCACCACCGGCCGCAGTGAGATCCGCGCTGCGCAACTCGATTCCGAGCCGCAGCGCCGACTCTCGCGAGCAATCCGCAAGACCCGGGAGGCGCGCGCTGAGGCCGATCGGCGGCCGGCACGCCCCGCGCCGCAGCGGCTCGAAGGCCGCGGAGTCGGCGGCGGACTCGAGCCGGTAGCCGTACTCGAGACGCGCGGCCGCAAGATCCGCCGCGAGCGCCGACGCGTCCACGGTCAGCCGATCGATGCGCCGCGACGAAAGCTCGATCGTGCGGCTCACGCCCGCGGTCGTTGCGTAGGGTTGAGTGTGTGACAGCTCGGCGCTCGAGCTCACGTCGTCGCGCTCGGCGCCTAGGCCTAACCGTTGCCCGAGCCCGAACAAGTTTTCGTTCACGAAGTAACCGTGCAAGCTCGTGCGGAAGGCGTCCGAGTAGCCGCCGCCTCCGCCGTAGCGCCGCGCGGGCGCTTCGTCGATTTCGATGACCACGTCGACGACGTCCATCACACCGGGCACTTCCCGCAGCCGCGGCGTCGCGTCGTCGACAAACGGCAATGCACGTAGCCGCTGCACCGAACGATCGAGCGCCACGGTGTTGAGGTAGCCCCCCTCGAACAGCAGCAGCTCGCGCCGGAGCACGAAATCGCTCGTGTGCAACACGCCCGTGAACTCGATGCGCCGGACGTAGACTCGCGTAGCGGCATCCTGAGCCGGCGACGGGCACGACAGCAGCACGGCCGTTGCGAGCACCGCGGCACGCAATATCGAATGCCCGACGCCGCTTCCGAACCCGAGCACGCCGCTTGCTCCACGACCGGTGGTTGCCGCCACAAATATCACGCTCGCTGCGTAGCGTACGGCCTCGGCTGCCGCTCAAAGTTCCCGCACGGCTCGAGGGCGGTCTTGAGGGAACCTTGTAGCAACGCACGCCGCCGGTCGAGTGGTTTCGCCCGCGCTCCGAGCACGCGTTACCATTCGCAGCGATGACAAGCGTGCCTGAGTGGCCCGAGATCCCTTATCCGCCCTGGCGCGAGACGTGCACCGCGCTGCACCTCTTCGCACAGATCGTCGGCAAATATCGGCTCGCCCGAACGCCGTGGGTGAATCACTCCTGGCATGCCACGTTCTACGTGCATGCTCGCGGTCTGACGACCGCGCGCGTGCCCGACGTTTCGGGCGATATCGAAATTCGCTTTGATCTGATCGACCACGTCGTCGTCGGGGAGAACACCAATGGCCGCACCGAGGCGTTCGATCTCGGGCCGATGTCGGTGGCGCAGTTCCACAGCAGGTTTCTCGACCTCATCCGGGCGCTCGGCGGCACCCCAAAGTTCCACGGGCGACCGAGCGAGACGCGGAATCCCGTCCCCTTCGTCGACGATGTAGCCGGCCGGCCCTACGATTCCGACGCGGTGACGCGCTTCTTTCGCGCGCTGGCCGTCGTCGCGCGCGTCTTCGAGCGCTTCCGAACCGCCTACATCGGCAAGGTGAGCCCGGTACATCTGTTTTGGGGCAGTTTCGATCTCGCGGTCACGCGCTTCTCGGGCCGCCGCGCTCCCTTGCATCCCGGCCAAATTCCGAACTTGCCCGACGACGTGACCCGCGAAGCCTACAGTCACGAAGTCTCGTCGGCCGGGTTCTGGGCGGGCGGGCCCGGCGTCGAGTACCCGGCGTTTTACTCCTACGCCTATCCGGCGCCACCCGGTTTCGCGGAGGCACGATTGGAACCCGCCGCCGCCTTTTTCGAGAAGACGCTCGGCGAGTTCCTGTTACCGTACGACGCCGTGCGACTCGCCGAGAATCCCGAGGCGTCGTTGTTGGGCTTCCTCGAGAGCGCGTACGCAGCCGCGGCCACGCTTGGCCAGTGGGATCGAAGCGCGCTCGAGTGCGAGCTAGGGCGACCGGGGCGACCGCGGGCGCTTTAACGTGGCGGTGTGCTTGGGATGACGCCTCATCCGCGACTCATCGCTCGAGCGCCAAACGCGTGTGCCAAGCAGCGATCGACTCGTCCGGATACCCGTCGAACTGCCGGTCACCGGGCTGCACGTGTAGCGGCACCCAGCCGGCCTTGGAACCGAGCAGAATATGCGTGTGCTCGGGCGCGGCGGGCAGCTCGGTATCGATCGCCGACGCGAACGGATGAACGAGATCGGGCCAGTCGGGACTCCACACCCACAAGCCGCTGCCGCACCGCTTGCAGAACGATCGTTCTCCGTTGCTCTCGCGGGAACCGCCCTCACCGTCGGCAATCCGAGCGCGATACACCGCCACGTTCTTCTTGCCCTCGACCTCGAGTGTGCGGAAGTCGCCGCTGAGGTTGATGCCATACCCGCCGCCACCGTTCGTCTTACGGCAGATCGAGCAGTAGCAAAGCATGAACGGATAAGGATGCTGGGAGTCGAGCGTGAATCGAACGGCTTGGCAGTGACAAGAACCCCTGAGCTCCATGATGGCCTCCTCCATTTCTTGATCGGCGCGGTCTGCGCGCGTTCGAGCGCTGTCGCTGCGCCTGTGATCTCTACTATTATGGCCGTAGGTTTTCAATCCGAGGTTCCGGCATGCGACGCCTGCCCACTGCCCTCTACGCGCTCGCCGCGATCACGCCGTTCGCCGCGCCCGCCTTCGGCCACCACAGCCAGGCCATGTTCGACCAGTCCCAGGAGATCCTGATCGAGGGGACGGTCGCGCGATTCGACTGGGTGAATCCGCACATGTACCTGATCGTCGAGACCAAAGGCCCCGACGGCCAGCCGGCGCTGGTCGAAGGCGAAGGCCTCGGGATTACGCAGGCGCTCGTCGACGGCCTCGATCGGGAGGCGCTGAAGCCCGGCACACGCGTCGTGATGCGCGCCAATCCCAATCGCGGCGGTTGGGGTAAGCAGGTCCGCATACAAGACGTCACGACGGAGGACGGCGAGATTCATCCGTTCTATACCGCGAATCGCCGGACGCGCAGCCTGACGCCGGCCGAGAGCCTCGAGGGTCACTGGGCGCCCGCTAGGGCTGCGCTGGGCGCGGCTTTCGGGGCCATGGCGCGCTGGCCGGTCACGCCGGAAGGCCGTGCCGCTCAGGCGCGGCTAGCCGCCGATGGGATCTGCTCTGCGGAGCCCACGCCAGTCCTCTCGATCCTCGACGAGCTGCGCACGATCGAGATCGGCGAAGACGAGGTCGTGATGCGGTTCGATAACACGGGCGACCATGTCGTGCGTACCGTCCATATGGATGCAGAGCATCCCGCCGACGTTCAACCCTCGCCCCAGGGGCACTCCATCGGCCGGTGGGAGGGCGAAACGCTCGTGATCGATACGATCGCCTTCGAGCCCGACCTGTCCGGCATCGCTCTGAACGTGCCGGCGAGCCCCGGCAAGCACACGGTCGAGCGGCTGACACTCACTGCGGAGCGCACGCGCCTGCGCTATGAGATCACCGTCGAAGACCCGGTGTATCTCTCGGGGCCGGCCACATTGGCGCAGCAGTGGGACCACCGCCCCGACCTCGAGTTCTCGCAGAACACGGGGGCCTGCGATCCGGAGGTCGCGGCCAGGTATCGCGACCACGTGCCGAAGTAAGGCCGCGGCTCGGGGACAGGACCCGGACTCGTCCGTTCAGCGAACTGGTCGAGAGCATGACGCAGATGAACGAGATCGTTCGCGGCTAGCGCGCTATGGTGCGTGCAGCGGCAACGTGCGCGGTGCTTCTCATCTCAGGGGCACACGCAGCCTGCGCGCAGCAGACCGACGCGGCCGCGGACCTCGTGAGCTCCTGGCTACTCGTCACCGCGGAACGGGACATCGCGAGCGGCCAGGCGCGTCGCGTCGCTGGGGCGCGGGGCTTGCTCGTCCTCGATGGTGCCGGCAACGTGTTCGAGTTCTTCACGGCTCCGAGCGGCGAGCGGCCCGCCGAGTCCGCGCGGCCCGATCCGCGGCGCGCCTTCGCGGACAACGGCGGGTTCTGGGGACGCTATGACGTTCCTGCCGCCGGTCGCCTCGACTTCGAGGCCGAGGAAGGTGTCAGCCCGAACGTGCGCGGCCTTGAGTTTTCGCGCAGCTACGAGCTCTCGGGCGACAGCCTGATCATCACGTCGACGGACGAGCCGCAGGCCCAGGGAGACGTGCGCTTGACGTGGCAACGGGTCCCGACGGTCGAGCACCTGACCCCCGCGTACCGGGAGGTCGTCGGGTTCTGGCGGCACGTCGAGGAGCGACGCGTGAACACGGCCACGGGCGAGGTGGAGAGCACGCGGGAGCGAGCACCGAGCGTGATCGTCTACACCCCGGGCGGCTTCGTGGGCGTCCACTTCCCGACCCTCGGGCGCTCACCCTTTGCCGGAAAGACGCCGACCGAGGAGGAAGCGCAGGAGGCCCGCGGCTATCTCGGCTACTACGGCGCGCTCGGTGTATACCCCGGCGAGGTCTTCCACAACGTGCTCGGCGGCGTTAGCCCAAGCGCGGGCGCAATCCTGCGCCGCTTCGCCAAGATCACCGGTGACGAGCTCGTCGTGACGATCCCGAGCGGCAACCCGCAAGCGGCGCTCGCCACCACCGTCCACCTGCGGCGGTTGAGCGGCGCGGACGACATGCTGCCGCGCGTGCGCTAACGCGGCGCGAGCTGCCTCACATGCTCCAAGCCATCGAGCATGCTCTAGCAGATCTGCGTTACGCGGCGCGACGGCTGCGAAACGCGCCCGGGTTCTTCGTCGTTTCGACGCTGCTCATCGCGGTGTCGCTCGCCTCGACAACGGTGATCTTCGGTCTCGTCGACGTCGTGCTGCTGCGCAGCTTACCGGTGCGGGATCCCGCGAGCCTCGTGCAGCTCTTCGAGCTGCGTCCGGCGATGCCCGCTTTCGAGTCCTTCGGCGAGGAGCTCCGCGAGCGCGTCGCGGCGGAGTCCACGACACTCACCGACGTGATGGGCGAGACCAGCGCCGCGGTATCGCTCGAGCGCGAGGCGACGACGTCGCGCGTCGACGTAGGCCTCGTCACTCCGAACTACTTCGATGGCTTGGGGCTCAGGGCGACGCTCGGCCGCACGCTTGGCAGCGGCGACGATGTCGCCGGAGAGCGGCTCGCCGTTCTTTCGCATGCCGCGTGGACGCGTTTCTTCGGCCGGGAGGTAGCGGCCGTCGGAGGCTCCGTGCGGCTCGCGGGGCAGCCCTATCGCATCGTCGGCGTGCTCGAGCAAGGCATCACCGGAACGAGCGTCGATAGCGGGCCGGACGTCCTCGTGCTCGCCGCCAACCGCGCAGACTTCCCCCAGGCCTTCCCCTTTACGAAGGTCTTGGCTCGGCTGCGCGAAGGCGTGTCTCTCGAAGCGGCGGACGCCGAGATTCGCACGATCTGGGCACGGCAACGCGAGGTGTTTTTGGAGGGGGTCGGCGGCGTCGTCGGCGACTTCGATCGCGAGCTCTCCGTCGAGCTGCGCTCGATCGCGCGCGGCACGTCGCGGGTTCGCGAGCAATTCCAACCGACGCTGCTGCTGCTCTTCGTGGGCACGGGGCTCGTGCTCGGCATGGTCTGCGTGAACGTCGGCGGGCTGCTCCTCGCGCGCATCGCGCAAGCGCGACGGGATGCGGCTCTGCGGCGCGTCCTCGGCGCGAGCCGTGTGCGCATCGCAATTCAGTGGACCGTCGAGAGCGTGCTGATCGCGGCGATCGGCGGCGGCGTCGGCCTCGCGGTCGCCGCGGCGGCCATGCCCCCGCTCGTCGGGTGGCTGGCGCCGCGGATCAGCTTCGGCGGCTTCGGCCGGCCGCCCACGCTCGATGTTTCGTTCGACTGGCGCATCGCAGGTTTCGGTATCGCCGCGATGCTCGCCACGGGCTTGCTGGCCGCGCTCGTCCCCACGCTCTGGTGGACGAGGAGAGATACGTACGCGGCGTTGAAGGCGTCGATCGACGATCGGGAAACCAGGCGGGTTCAGTCCGCGCTCAGCGTCGTGCAGATCGCGATGACCACGGTGCTGCTCCTCGGCGGCGGGTTGCTCATCCACACGCTGGACCGTCTGCAAGCCGTGGACGCCGGCTTCGACCGCGAGCTGCTCGTTCGCTTCGCGATCGACCCGGGGCTCGCGGATTACGACGGACCCGCGCATGCCGCACTCCAACGACGGCTGCTCGAAGAGACGGCGCGGCTCCCGGCTGTACAGGCCGCCGCCATCACCCAGTCACCCGTCATGCAAGGCCTGGGAGCGGTGATGGTCCTGACACCTCCGGGCGGCCCACCCGAGGTCGACAGTGCGTGGAACACGACCACCAACAGCGTGACAGCCGGCTATTTCGCCGCGATGGGCATCGAGCTCCTGAGCGGCGCGACCGTCGACGACGAGGTGGTTGCGGATGGGCCCAGGTCCATCGTCGTCAATGCTGCGTTCGCGCGCCGCTTCTTCGGCGACGAGAACGTCGTCGGGCGAGAGCTCGACATGGGGCGGGAGTTCAAGACACCCGTCTTCCGAATCGTCGGCGTCGTCGGTGATGCCAGCTTCCGTTCGTTGCGGGAAGCGAATCCGCCGATCTTCTACACCAATCCGCTGAGCTACGCGCCGCAGCCCACGAGTCCGGGGGCTTTCAGCTTGCTCGTGCGAACGACGACCCCGGACGCCATCATCGGCACCGTTCGCGCGCTGATACGCTCGATCGATCCGGCGCTGCCCGTGCTCGATGCCGTAACGATGACCGACGAGGTGAACCGATCCCTGTGGCGAGAACGACTCGCGGCCGCACTGACGAGCGCGTTCGCGATGGTGGGGTTGGGCGTAGCGGCGATCGGCCTGTACGCGATCCTCGCTCACTATGTCGCCTCGCGGCGCAAGGAGATCGGTCTGCGCATCGCTCTCGGAGCGATGGCCGGTCACCTGGTGCGGCTCATCGCGCGGCATGTGGCGCCGATCGTGCTGCTGGGACTACTCGTCGGGTCGATCGCGCACGTCGCTCTGTCGCGCTGGCTCGCAAGCTTGCTCTACGAGGTCTCGACGCTCGACCCGATCACGATTGCGATTGCCGCCGGCGCCGTGCTCGCGATGGCCTTGCTCGCGGCGGTGACGCCGATCCTCCACGCGATCTCGGTCGATCCGGCGAGGACGTTGCGCGAGGATTGATCTACTGCAACCGTCCGCGCGCGAGCGCCACGGCTCGCTCCGCGGCTTCCGCTGTCGTCATCGCTTCAGTAGCTTTCGTCGACGCGTCACTCGCGTCCGCGCGTGCCGCCGCAACGTCCTTGGACGCGCGCGCGAGGCGCTTCTCGATCTCCGCGCGCTTCCCTTCGGCCTCTTTCACACGCGCCGTGGCAACCTCGAGCCGCGCAGCCGCGCGCTCGACTTGTTTGCGGGCGAGGCCGGCGGTTCGCTCTGCCTCGCGCACGGCGGCCTTGGCCGCGGTGAGTGCGCGCTGCCGTTCTTCTTCGGCGCGCCGCGCAGCCGCGCTGCGCTCTTCCGCGCGTGCCTGCGCCGGACGCTGCGAGCGGACGACGGCTCGAGGCTCGCTCGCTGGCCGTTTCTTGCTCCCTGGCAGGAATGCCGCTATCGCGTCGAACCCCGGTGGCTCCACGTCGTCCGTAAGCCGCCCCGCAGGCGGCGCATCCGCCAGCGACCCGTAGCTCGACAGCGCTTCGAGCGTGCTCGTGACGCGACGGAGCGTACCGCGCGTTGCGCCATGCTCGGCGCCGAGCAGTAGGCCTTCGGCAATCTTGGTGAGCGCCGTCACCGCGTCTCGTCGCGCACCGGCCGGGTCGCGCACGGAGTCGCCCGTGCCCCGTGCCGCTTGCGCACGACGCATGCGGTCGCCGGCCTCGATGAGCCGGTTGAACAATCCGCGATGCCGCCAATAGATTTGATTGACGACCCACGCCGACGCCGACGGCTTCAGGAGCGCCTTCACCTCGGCGGCATCGTCCCGCTTGCCGGCCTTCTTGAGCTGCGCGGCGAGCTCGTTGCGCGCGGAGGTGAATTCGCCGAGCGGCAGCTTGAACAGCGCGTCGATCTCGGCGAGGGTCGACAAACTACTGCGGTGCGCCGGCGCCTACGTCCGTCGCGTTCAGGGAAGAGCCATCGGGCAGCGTGACCGAGCCGCCGCTGGCCGACAACGAGCCGTCGCGCGCGCGATAGCCGAGCACCGTCACGAGAGTACCCGCGGGCAGCGAGTCCCGGGTCCACCCGCGCCGAATGAGCGCATTCGGCGCCCCGCCCTCGATCGACCACTCCTGCACCTCGCCGCTCGCGGTCGTGACTTTCAAGAAGATCCGCGAGTGGGGGTTCGTGAACACCATCTTGATCACTTCACCCTTGAGCTCGATGGGCTGGTTGATGTCGAACTCGGCCGCGAACGAGTGGTGTGCCAGCGCCGGTGCAGCGCTACCCGCAAGCGTGACGACCAGCGCGGCGCAAGTGAGAGAGTGTCGTGACATTGGATCGCCTCGCATGAATGTTTAAGGTGTGCCGGACGGCCGCGCCGCATCCCCGGCCTCGAACTCGCCGTAGAGCAACGGCTCGGAGAACTTCACGCAATTGAATTCGAGCAGCCGCGCATCGGCCTCGGCGCGCCGATAGAGCGGCATCCGGATCGTCCAGGGGCGACTGAACGTTTCCGGGTCTTCGATCGTGGCCTCGTATTGCATGACGTGCTCGTCGATGAGCGTGTAACGCTCGAGCACGATCATCGCCGCGCTGTGGTGATTGCCCGCGCGGTCGAACCAGGTGTTCTCGATGTTGGAGTTGACCTCGATGATGAGCGTGTCGCCGTCCCACGAGCCGTTCGATCGCCCCATCCAGTTATCGACGGGCGCAAGCTGCTCGTCGCGGCAAAGGGCGCTGCGCTCACCGACGCGCAGCGGTCGCAGCTGAAGGGCTACGCCGCGACCATCGAGAGC
>DATFFV010000018.1:0-2025 GCA_035249885.1 Gammaproteobacteria bacterium
CTTGTGGCCGGCGACGTGCTCATCGCGCTCGACCGGCTGCGCGTCACGAGCCGCAACCTCGCGCGCCGCCTCGGCCGCTTCGAGGCCGGCGAGCGCGTGACCGCGACGGTGTTCCGCGGCGACGAGCTCATCGAGGCGGGCCTCGTGCTGCGTGCAGCGCCGCTCGATACCTGCTATCTCGCGCTGCAGGACGAGGCCGAGCCGGCCGCGCTCGAGCGGCGCCGGGCATGGCTCGGCGAGTAGGCGCGTCCTAACATGATGGCGCGCGTTTGACTCGAGGCCCCTTATGATCGAGCTCGGACTCAAAGTGACGCTCGCGTATCTCGTCGGCGCCGCGCTCGGCAGCCTGCTCGTGGGCTTCGTCTACGGCGGCGTCGACATCCGCAAGTTCGGCAGCGGCAATCCGGGCGGCACCAACGCGCTGCGCACGCAGGGGAAGGTGTTCGCGCTCTGGGTCATGGTCATCGACATCGGCAAGGGTATTCTCGCGGCCGTCGTGATCCCGCCTCTCGACCTGCCCGGCGTCGGCATCGATGCGCAGGTCGATCGCGAGCTCGTGCTCTACGCCGTGGCGTTCGCCGCGATCTTCGGCCATGTGTTCCCCGTGTGGTTCGGTTTCCGCGGCGGCAAGGGCGGGGCGACGGCGGCGGGATTGTTGTGCTTCCTGGCGCCGGTGGCCGCGCTGCCCGCGATCGGCTCTTGGGTGCTCATCGTCTTCACGACGGGCTTCGTCGGGCTCGCGACGATGAGCGCGGGCGTCGTCGCCGCGTTGTTCGTGGGCGTCACTGCGCTGCCCGGAGAGATCGGCCTGTTCCTTTGGGCGTGCGCTACGACCACGCTGCTCATCTACGCGCACCGCAGCAACATTCGGCGCATGCTCGATGGCACCGAGCCGCGGTTCGCGAGCCCCGGCGCTCGCTGGCTGCGCCGCGGCCAGTCGCACAAGTGACCGCCGAACGCCTGTTGCACGCGCTCGCCGACGGCCGGACGCATTCGGGCGAGGCGCTCGCACGCGAGTTCGGCGTCACGCGTGCGGCCATCTGGAAGCAAGCCGGCAAACTCGCAGCTTGGGGGCTCACGGTCGATGCAATGCGGGGCGAAGGCTACCGTCTCGCTCGCCCCCTCGACTTGCTCGACGCTGCGGCGCTGCGCACTGCGTTGCAGCTCAAGACCCTTGCGCGGCTTGCCAAGCTCGAAGTGTTTACGGAGCTCGGCTCGACGAACCGTCACCTGCTGCGCGCGCCGCCGCCCGCCGGCAAGCTCGACGTCTGCGTGGCGGAGTTCCAAACGGCGGGCCGCGGGCGGCGCGGGCGGAGTTGGAGCACGCCACTCGGCGCCGGCGTCTGTCTCTCGGTCGGCTGGCACTTCGCCGAGATGCCGGCGGAGCTGCCTGCGCTCACGCTCGCCGTGGGCGTCGTCGTGCGGCGCGTGCTAGAGCGCGTGGCCGGGCTCGCGATCGCGCTCAAGTGGCCGAACGATCTCGTGTTCGACGAGCGCAAGCTCGGCGGGATTCTGCTCGAGCTCGCGGTGGAAGCGCAGGGCGGATCACACGTGGTGGCCGGCATCGGGCTCAACGTGGCGTTGCCGCGCGAGCTCCTGGCCGAGTTGAGCGACTGGCCGCGCGGCGCGATCGATCTCGCCACCGCACTGCGGCGCGAGCCGCCGCCGCGGTTGGCGCTCGTGGCCGCGCTCGTCGATGATCTTGGCATGCTGTTCGCCGACTACGCCGCGACGGGGTTTGCCGCCTATCGCAACGAATGGCGATCCGGCGACTACCTGCGCGGGCGCGCCGTGCGCCTCGATGAGGCGGCCGGTGCCGTGACGGGCACGGCGCTCGGCATCGACTTGGACGGCGCGTTGCTCGTCGAGACGGCCGCGGGCGTGCGGCGGCGCATCGTCGCGGGCGACGTCAGCGTCCGGAGCAACCGATGACGATGCTCGTCGACATCGGCAACACGCGCATCAAGTGGGCGACGCTCGAAGGCGGGGCGCTCGCGCACCGCGGCACCGCCGTGCATCGCGATG
>DATFFV010000019.1:0-2187 GCA_035249885.1 Gammaproteobacteria bacterium
ACGACGGCGCGCACGTCGACCGCGGCGGCGAGCCCCGAGCTCTCGTCCTTGAAGTCGAGTGCGCCGTCGAAGGCGATGGGCTCGCCGGCGCCGATCTCGCCGGTCGTCAGCGAGAGGCCCGTGACGCTGTAGCGCAGCTCGTTCACGTTCTCGCGCCAGTAGACGTTGCCGTCGCGGATGCGAACGCCTGCGATGACGAAGCGCTCGGCGGGCTGCGCGCTCGGTGCGTTGGGCGCCACAGGCGCCTCGGCGCCGACGGCTTCGACGAAGTCCTGCCAATTGCCGCGCATCTCGGCGTCGCGCGCGAGGTTGAGCGTCAGGCCCTCGATCTCGACGGTGCCGATCTCGATGCGGCGCGCGAGCAGCGGCAGCAGCCGGACGCGGGCGTCGACGCGCGCGGCCGTGACGAACGGCATGGCCGCGCCGCCGAATTCCGCTGAGCTGCCCACCGTAATGTCGCCCGTGGTGACGGCGAGCCACGGAAAATAGGAGAGCCGCAGATCCTGCTCGATGACGAGCGCGCGGCCCGTGCGCGCCGTGAACGCATCGGCGACGGTGCCTTTGTACTCGTTCGGGTCGAACGTCGCGGCCACGATGATCACGGCGACGACCGCGAGCGCGACGACCGCCGCAACTGCTGCGAGCACGATCTTGACCGCGCGCATGAACCCCTCCTAGAGCAGCTGGGAGAGCAACGTCGCGATGCCCAAAAACGACATGAACCCGGCGACGTCGGTGACGGTCGTCAGAACGATCGTCGACGACTGCGCGGGGTCTTGGCCCAAACGCGTGAGCGCAATGGGGATCAACGCGCCGGCGATGCCGGCAGTGACCATCGATAGCACCATGGCGATAGAGATCACGAGCGCGAGCCCGAAGTTCCTGCTCCAGACGAGCACGCCGATCCCGCTCGTTGCGGCGATCGCGATCCCGTTGATGATACCGACGCGCATCTCCTTGAACAGCACGCGGAACCAGTGCCGCGTCGAGATCTCCCGGAGCGCGAGTCCGCGCATCGTCACGGCGAGCGCCTGGGCTCCGGCGTTTCCAGATTGCCCGGCGACGACGGGCAAGAGCACCGCGAGCGCCGTGAACTGCGCGATCGTCGATTCGAAGATGCCGACGACGGCCGCGGCGAGGAAGGCGGTCGCGAGGTTGATCTGCAGCCACGGCAGCCGCTTGCGCACGGCGAACTGCGGCTCGGACAGCGCGCGCTCCTCGCGGCCCGCGCCCACCATCATCTGGATGTCGACCGAGGCCGCTTCCTCGAGGGTCTTGAGCAGGGCCTCATGGTGAATCGCGCCGATGAGCCGGCCGTGAATGTCGATGACCGGCAATACGTCGGCGTGGTAGTCGCGCAGCCGCTCGGCGACCTCCTCGCGATCGTCGAACGGCGACACGGCCGCGCTCGGCGCGCGCGCGATCTCCTTCAAGAGGTCGGTGGGCTCCGCGATCATGAGATCTTGGATGTCCACCGTGCCCGTGAGGCGGCGCTCGGAATCGACGATGAACAGCTGACGCAGATCCTTGGGCTTACTCTGCCGCAGCTGCTCGAGCGTGAGGCCCGCGGTCTGCTCGCCGCGGAAGCTCGGGATCCGCGAATCCATGACGCGGCCGGCCGAGCCCGGCGGATAGTCCATGAGCCGGCGGACCTCGGCTTCCGCGCGCCGCGGCAGCAGCGCGAGGCAACGGTCACGCGAGTCGTCGGAGAGGCGCGGCAGCGACACGGCGAGCACGCCCGGGTCGAGCGCGTGCAACGCCTGCTTCAAGAGTTTCTCGGGCAGCGCCGGCACGACCTCGTCGATACGCGCCGGCGACAAATGCCCCCAGACGCTCGCGAGCGTGTCGGCCTCGTGCTCGCCGAGCAGCTCGACGGCCGCCGTGCGCCCGAAGCCGTCGATGACGTCGGCGGCTTGTGCAGGGTGCTCGAGCAGGAACCGGCGGTTGACGCGGTCGAGTGCCTGATTGCGAGCGGCTTCTGCTTCCACGATTGTCACCGCTGCCGATCCGTGCGCATGAGATCGCCGAGGCTGTTCCAGAGGCTGCCCGCACCGATCTTGAGGAGCTCGGT
Organism: Gammaproteobacteria bacterium; assembly: GCA_035249885.1. Taxonomy (GTDB): domain Bacteria; phylum Pseudomonadota; class Gammaproteobacteria; order Steroidobacterales; family Rariloculaceae; genus FEN-1219. The sequence goes on from DATFFV010000019.1 coordinate 2,072, forward strand.
GACCTCGGCGATCTCGCGGTCGCCGCGCGGGTCCACGACTCGGTTGACCTCACGGAAAGCCTTGCGTAAGTCGGCGTAAGAGATGACGCCGATGAACTCCTCGTCGCGATTGACGA
>DATFFV010000020.1:0-8679 GCA_035249885.1 Gammaproteobacteria bacterium
GCATTCAGGTCCGATTCAGTCCATGGCCTCTAACCTGCGCTCCAAGATCCCGAGAACGGGGTCGCAAGCGAAGGAGAGCTGCCATGTTGGCGAAGACATTTCTGGCTACTGCGGTGCTTTCGTTTCTCGGCGCGACGGCTGCCATGGCCGACGATGGCCGTCCTGGCCGCGGCCGCGGTAACGCGTACGGTCATTACCGGAGCGGGCCGGCCGTCATCTCCGCCCGCGTCGTCGACGTCGAGCCACTGGTGCGCCACGTCACGGTCAATCGGCCGCGCGAGCAGTGCTGGGACGAGATCGTCCGTGAGCCCGTTCGTCCGTACGGCGTGGCTGGCCCGACGGCCGCCGGCACCATCATCGGCGCCGCGATCGGCCGGCAGTTCGGCAGCGGCAACGATCGTGACGCGCTGACGGTGCTCGGCGCGGTCGCGGGCGGTGCGGTCGCGCATCAGCGCGCGGTCCGCAACGGCGCCGGCGCGACCCGCGACGTCGCCGTGCAGCGCTGCGAGGTCGTGAACGACCGCGTGACCGAGCGCATCGTCGACGGCTATCTCGTCACGTATCGCCTCGACGGTCGCAACTACCGGATGCGCACGGATCGGCGTCCGGGCAACTGGGTGCAACTTGCGGTCGACGCACGCCCCGCAGGTTATCGGGTGCGGTATTAGGTGTGCTTTCCGGGCGGGCCGTCGGCCCGCCCGGTTTTCGTTCGAGCGTTCCTTGACGTAGACCGACGCTCGACTCCAAGCTGTGGCGACTACCATGAGCGAACGCTTTACAAGGATGAAGGAGCGCGGCCTGACAAGCCTCGTTGCGGCTGGCTTGATCGCGGCGTTGCTCGTCGCCGCCGGTCCTGCGACGGCGCGGCCGCGTCCGCTGTCGCTGCCGCAAGCGGAGACGGCCGACGAGTCGCTGGCGCCCGCTCAGCGCGACCAGCTGTTCCCGACGCAACGAGGCGGCGGCGTCTCGCTTGCGCAAGCCACGAGAATGGCTCAGAGCCGTTTCCCGGGACGCGTGGTGCGCGCCGAGCAGGTGCAGATGGGCGATCGCGTCGTCTACGAGATCCGCATCCTGGACGCGGAAGGAGTGGTGCGCAACGTGCGCATCGACGCGCAAACGGGCCGCTTCTTATAGGCGCACGCTCACGATGCGCCTGCTGCTCGTCGAAGACGATCCCAGTCTGAGCCAGTCGCTCGCAGCGCAGCTCGAGAAGGCTGGCTATACGGTGGAGAAGTCCGTCGACGGGCGTGAGGGCCTCTATTACGCGCGCGAGTACCCCGTCGATCTCGCGATCGTCGATCTGGGGTTGCCGAGCATGTCGGGCGTCGAGCTCATCAAGCACCTGCGCGCCGACGGCAAGGAGTACCCCATCCTCGTGCTCACGGCGCGCGATCGCTGGCAGGACAAGGTCGAGGCGCTCAAGCTCGGCGCCGACGACTACGTCGTCAAGCCGTTCAACGTCGAGGAGCTCTTGGCGCGCGTCGATGCGCTGCTGCGGCGCGCGGGCGGCTGGGCGCAATCCGAGCTCGTCTGCGGGCCCATCACGCTCGACACGCGCACGCAGGAGGTCAAGGTCGGCGGCGCCAAGCTCGAGCTCACGAGCTTCGAGTACAAGCTGCTCGAGTACCTCATGCTCCACGCGGGCGAGGTGCTCTCGAAGACGCAGATCACGGAGGCGCTGTACAGCGAGGATTTCGAGCGCGACAGCAACGTCATCGAGGTGTTCATCGGGCGGCTGCGCCGCAAGCTCGATCCCGACAATTCTTACAAGCCCATTGAGACGCTGCGCGGCCGCGGCTACCGCTTGGCCGTGGCGCGCGGCGCACCGGACGCCGACTGATCTAAACTCAGGCCCATGGCGCTCGTTCGTTCTCTTCGTGCGCGCGTCGTGCTCTGGGTCAGCGTGGCGCTCGTCGTGCTCTTCGCCGTGACGATCGTCGGCCTCGACATCGCGTTTCGTGAGGGCGCCGATGCCGCGCGCCGCGAGCTGCTCGAGGTGCAGGTGCTCGGCCTCATCGCGCGTGCGAATGACGCGACCGGCGAGCTCACGCTGCCGACCGACGACCTCGACCCGCAGCTCCAAGTCGCCAACTCGGGCACCTACGGCGCCGTGTACTCCGACGACGGCAGCGCCGTGTGGCAGTCGTTGTCGCTGCTCGGCCGCGACTTTCCGATCGACTATCTCGCGGTCGCCGGCGAGGAGCGCTTCGAGCGGCTCGACGTGCCGGGGTTCCCGCCGCTCGAGGCCTTTCTCATGGGTATCACGTGGCCCTTCCCCGACGGCCGCGCCGTGGACTACACGTTCGCGATCGCGCTCTCGCTCGAACCCTACGACGAGCGCCAGGCGGCGTTCCGCCGCAACCTCATCGGTTGGTTCATCGGCGTGACGGTGACGATGCTCGTCGTCATCAGCGGGCTCCTGACGTTCGTGTTGTTGCCGGTGCGCCGCCTCGAGCGGCAAGTCCGCGAGGTCGAGGCCGGCGAGCGCGTCAAGCTCACGGGCCGGTATCCGTCCGAGATCGTGGGGCTCGCCGACAACTTGAACACGCTCATCGACACGGAGCGGCGCCGCCTCGCGCGATATCGCAACACGCTCGACGATCTCGCGCACAGCTTGAAGACGCCATTGGCCGCGATGCGCACGCTGCTCGCCGAGGTCAAGACGCGCTCCGACGATCCCGCGCACGAGGCGCTGAATCGCGAGCTCGGGCGCATGGATCAGCGCGTCTCGTACCAGCTGCGTCGGGCGCGTGCGACGGGCGCTTCGGGGCTCGGCACGGAACCCGTCGTCGTGGCACCGATCGTCGACGATCTGAAACAGACGCTCGACAAGGTCTACCGCGACAAGCGCGTAGCCTGCACGGTCGATGTCGCCGCGCACACCGTGTTCCGCGGCGACCCGGGCGATCTCACGGAGATCCTCGGTAACCTCATGGACAACGGCTACAAGTACTGCAAGGGCAAAGTGCACGTCACGGCGAGGTCGAGCTCGGAGCGGCTCGTCGTGACCGTTGGCGACGATGGGTGCGGCATCACGGCTGAGGAGGTCGAGACGTTGCTCCAGCGCGGCAAGCGCGCCGACGAGTCGGTGCCGGGGCAGGGCATTGGGCTTGCCGTGGTGCGCGAGACGGTCGAGCTCTATCGCGGCACGCTCGACGTGGGCCGCTCGTCGCTCGGCGGCGCGGAGCTGCGCGTCGAGCTCGCGCGCGCCGGCCTGTTGTGAGCCGTGTGCACGAGGAGATCGTCGCCGCGCGGCGGGCGACGAGGCTGCGCATCGAGTATCCGGAAGCTCTGCCGATCGCCGCCGCGCGCGAGGAGCTGCTCGCGGCGCTCACCGCGCACCGCGTGATCGTCGTCTGCGGCGACACGGGCAGCGGCAAGACGACGCAGTTGCCGAAGCTCTGCCTCGAGGCCGGCCGCGGGATCGCGGGCATGATCGGTCACACGCAACCGCGCCGCATTGCGGCGCAAGCCGTCGCGAGCCGCCTCGCGGCCGAGCTCGACACTCGCGTCGGCGAGGCGGTCGGGTTGACCGTGCGCTTCACGGATCGGACGCCGCCCACGGCGCTCGTCAAAGTCATGACCGACGGCATCCTGCTCAACGACATCCGTGGCGATCGCCAGCTGCGTGCCTACGACACGCTCATCATCGACGAAGCGCACGAGCGCAGCCTCAACATCGATTTCGTGCTGGGCTACCTGCGGCGCCTCGCGCGCGAGCGGCCGGACCTCAAGATCATCATTACGTCGGCGACGATCGACCCCGAGCGTTTCGCACGGCACTTCGGCGGTGCGCCGATCGTCCGCATCGCGGGCCGCAGCTTCCCGGTGGCGGTGCGCTACAGCCCGCGAGCGGACGAGCAAGATCTGGCGACGGCCGTTGTCGCCGCGACGCGCGAGCTCGCGGCCGAGCCCGTGGCCGAGGCGGGAATCCGCGACATGCTCGTGTTTCTGCCCGGCGAGCGCTGGATCCGCGACGCCGAGCAGGCGCTCGCGCGTTTCGGTCCGAAGGGCTACGAGGTGCTGCCGCTCTACGCGCGGCTCACGACGGCGCGGCAACGGCGCATCCTCGAGCCCAAGCAAGCGCCGCGCATCGTGCTCGCGACCAACATCGCCGAGACGTCGCTGACCGTGCCGCGGATTCGTTACGTCATCGACTCCGGGCTCGCGCGCGTGAGCCGCTACGGCACGCGCCATCGCGTGCAGAGCTTGGGAGTGGAGCCCATCGCGCAAGCCAACGCGGTGCAGCGAGCGGGCCGGTGCGGGCGCCTCGCGCCCGGCATCTGCGTGCGCCTCTACGCCGAGGACGACTTCGCGACACGGCCCGCGTTCACGGAGCCCGAGATCCTGCGCACCGGGCTCGCCGGAGTATTGCTCCGGCTCGAGGCCTTGAGGCTCGGATCCATCGACGAGTTCCCTTTCATCGATGCGCCGCCCGCCAAGGCCGTTGCCGACGCGTATCAGCTGTTGCATCTGCTCGGCGCCGTCGACGACGAGCGGCGTCTCACGAGCGACGGCGAGCTCATGGGGCGATTGCCCGTGGACCCCCGCGTCGCGCGGCTGCTCGTCGTCGCGCAGCGCAACGACGCGCTGCGCGAGGGGCTCGTGATCGCGGCCGCGCTCAGCGTCGTCGATCCGCGCGAGTACGGCGTCGATCCCGACGCGGCGCGCCGCAAGCACGAGGTTTTTGCGGATCCGCGTTCCGAGTTCACGGCCTATCTGAATCTCTGGGCTGCGTATCGGCGCGAGCGCCGTAACGGTGAGCGCGCGCTGCGCAAGTGGTGCAAGGAGCATTACCTCTCTGTCTCGCGGTTGCGCGAGTGGCACGACGTGCACGACCAGCTCCACGAGCTCGTGCAGGGTTTGCGCTGGCGCACGCGGCAACAGGCCGCGGACTACCGCGCGATCCATCAAGCGGTGCTCGCGGCGTTCATCGACTTCATTGCGGAGTACACCGACGGGCTCGTCTACCGCGGCATGCGCGAGTCGCGCGCCCAGCTCTTTCCGGGCAGCGTGCTCGCGAAGAAACGCCCGCGCTGGCTCGTGGCCGCCGAGCGCGTCGCGACCGAGCGTCAGTATCTGCGCACGGTGGCGCAAGTAAATCCGCGGTGGGCGTTGCACGTGGCGCCGCATCTCGTGCGTTTCGAGCACGACGATCCGCAGTGGGACCGAGAGCGCGGCCAAGTCACGGCGCGCGAGGTTGTGACGCTGTTCGGTCTCACGCTGGCGAGCGAACGGCGCGTCGACTACGGCCGCGTCGAGCCGCAAGAGGCGCGCCGCATGTTCATCGCCGAGGCGCTCGCGGCAGACCAAGCGGGCTTCGGGGCGGACGAGCCTGCATTCATCGCGCACAACCGCGCCGTGCGACGCAACGTGGTCGAGGCCGAAGCGCGGCTGCGCAAGCGCGACCTGTTCGTGGGCGAAGCCGGCATCGCGGCGTTCTACGATGACCGGCTGCCGCCGGCGGTCCACGACCGCACGAGCCTGGTGCGCTGGTGCGCGGCGGGGCACGGCGGCAAGCTGCACCTGACGCTCGGTGACGTCGCGACGCGCGACCCCGAGGATCTCGCAGCGCTGGGGTACGCGAGCGAGCTCGCACTCGCGGGACAACGGTTACCGCTCTCGTATGTTTTCGAGCCGGGCGAGGAGGCCGATGGCGTCACGCTCACGGTGCCGCGCTCGTTGCTCGGCGCCGTCCGCTCGGCCGAGCTCGAGTGGCTCGTGCCCGCGTGGCTGCCCGAGAAGATCGTGGCGTTGCTGCGCGCGCTGGCCAAGGAACAGCGTCGGCCGCTCGTGCCGTTGCCGGACACGGCGAAGGCGGCGCTCGCCGCGATGGCCGACCGCATCGGGCGGCAGTCGTTGCCGATCGCGCTCGCGGAGGCGCTGCGCGTCGCGCGCGGCGTCGAGGTCTCGCCGGCGGCCTTCGACGAGCGGGTGTTGCCTGCGCATTTCCGCATGCGGATCGCCGTCGTCGGTGCCGACGGACAGGTGCTGGCGGCGGGCCGCGACCTCACGACTCTGCAGCGCGATCTCGGTGCGACGCAGGTTGGCGGCGACATCGCGGCGGCTGCACCCGCGCGCTTCAAGCGAGCGAACCTGCAGCGCTGGGACATCGGCGATCTGCCCGAGTCGGTCGCCGTGCCGCAACGGCCGCGCGACCTCGTTCTTTATCCGTGCCTCGTCGATGACGCGGGCCGCGTCGACCTTACGCTGCAGGCGCCGGGGCCGGCCGCGGAGGCCCTGCATCGCGGCGGTGTGCGGCGTTTGCTGCTCAAGGCGTTGCCACAGCAAGCGGCCCTGATCCGCGACCGAACGCTCGCCGATCGCGAGCTCGTGCTCAACTATCACGGCGTCGGCGACAGCGCCGCGCTCGTCGACGATGTGCTCTGCGCGAGCGCGGAGCAAGCGTTCGAGATCGACCCGCCGATACGCACGGCCGCGGAGTTCGCCGCGCGGCTCGAGCGCGGCCGTGCGCAGCTCGTGCCCGAGGCGGACGCATTGCGCGCGTTGCTCGCCACAATACTGCCACTGCAGCGCGGTCTGCGCCGCGCGCTGGACGCCGCTGCGAGGAAAGACGCGCACACGAGCGTGCGCGACGAAATCGAGGCGCAACTCGCCGGGCTCGTAGGTGTGCGCATGCTGACCGACACGCCGCGCGGGTGGCGCGCACAGCTACCGCGCTACCTGCGCGCGGCCGAGCAGCGCTGGCAGAAGCGCGCCCAGCGGGACGAGTCGAAGCTCGCAGCCGAGGTGCACACGGCCGCGGCGCGTCTTACGCAGTGGCGGGCCTCGCGGCCCGATGGCGCGCCGTGGCCGGCCGCAATCGTCGAGTACCGGTGGCTCGTCGAGGAGCTGCGAGTCTCGCTATTCGCCCAGCAGCTCGGCACGGTGCGGTCCGTGTCGAGCAAGCGGCTCGAGCAGGCGTGGCGCAAGGCGCTCGCCGACGCCTGAAGGCTATTGGTCGTCCAGGTTCCTCGTGACGGGCGCCGAGCTGTTGAACATGTCGCGCGTCATGCGCCATTCGCCGTTCGGCTGGCGCTGATAGATGCGCATGAAGCTGCCGCTGACCTCGAGGCGCTCGCCGTCGCCACGCGGAATCGCGATCGTCGTGAACGTGCCACGCTGAAACGCGAGGTCGCCGTCGATGACGGTCTCGACGGGCGTCCAGGTCTCGTCGAACGTGAAACGTTCGAACGCGCTGCCGTTGGCCGCATCGTTGGCCGCCTTGCCGACGATCGGCTCGCGGTTCGGTATGAGGATGACGTGGCCTTCCGTCGTGAGGCTGCTCAACGTTGCGATGTCCTCGTCGTTGATCGCGCCCAAGTAGCGCGCATTGAACTCCGTGATCGCAGCGAGATCCTCCTCGTACGAGGGTCGCTGCGGTTGGCCGCAACCGGCGACGAGCAGAACGAGACAGGCGAGGCCGATCGTGCGAGCGAAATTCATGGGGACACCTCGTGCGTTACCACGGCGCCGTCGCGCCGTCGTATTGAATGAAACGACCCGTGTCTTCGATCGTGGCCTTGGCGATCTGCTCGATCATGCCGGAGACGCTCGGCTTCATCTCGATCATGCCGGGGAACGTGAGATCGGCTTGGCGCTCCGTGAGCACGGCGCCGGGGTGCAGCAGCAACACCGTGATGCCCTCGCGCTCGAGATGCACTGCGACGAGCTGCATCTCGCGATTCAACGCCGCTTTGCTCGCTCGGTAGGCGATGGCGCCGGAGCCGCCGAGCGTGAAGGTCACGGAGCCGTTCGTCGAGCTGATCGACACGATCTTTTTCTGCCTACCCGCGCGCACGTGATCGATGAAGGCCTCGGACACGAGCAACGGGCCGCGCACGTTGACGGCCATGATCGTGTCGAAGAGCTCGTAGTCCGTATTGCCGAAGGTCTGCGTGTCGCCGGCGCCGCGGCACGACTCGTCGGCGCAGACGCTGCGGTCGCTGTAGATACCGGCGTTGTTGATGAGCACGTCTAGGCCCACGCCGCGGAGCTTGTCCGCGAGCGCTTGGATCTCGGTGGCACTCTCGACATCCATGCGCTCGACGCGAACCTTGGGGTACTCGGCGAGCACCGCCGCGAGCGTGTCGGGCACGCCGTCGCGGCGATGCGTGGCGATCACGGTCCAGCCTTTCGCGGCGTATTGTTTGACGAACTCGAGGCCGAGGCCCGAATTGGCGCCCGTGACGAGCACCGTGTCGGCCGCGGCCGGCAACACCAGCGCGCCGCCCATGAGTAGCGTCGCGACGAGCGCGAGCGCCCAGCGAGTCTCCATCCGAAATCCCCCGCGGTGTCGGTAGCGTCCTATGGTAGCGGCTCCGCCGCTACCACACGACCCGCCTGTCGCGGGGTAACGTGCGCACGCGCATGCCGCGCAGCACCGCGGCGAGCATCAGCACCGAGCCTAAGAGCGCGGCCGCGATGCGCAGCGGCGTCGGCAGCGCCGGCCAGGCCGCGCCCGCCGAGGCGAGTAGCTGCCACGACCCCAAGCCGCAGGCGCCGACGCCGAGCAGGGCGGCCAGCCCGTAGGTCGACCACAGGAATTCCGCGTGGAGCAGTGCGACGCCGAGCCCGAGCGCCAGGAGAGCCGCCGCGTCGGGCGCGCGGTGCAAGAACGCCAGCGCCGTGAGAGCCGCGCCCGAAACGGCCGCGAACGCCGGCACGAACGCGCGCGTG
>DATFFV010000021.1:0-2737 GCA_035249885.1 Gammaproteobacteria bacterium
CGTCACCCGTCGATGCATTGTTCGGTCGCATCGTGAGCTGGTTCACGACGGGCAACGTGCCCGTCAAAGTCGGCGTCGTGCTGTCGCTGTTCGGTGTCGGCTTCCTCGTCAAGGAAGGCATCGATCGGGGATTGCTCGTCCTGCCGCTCGAGTACAAATTAATCGGTGCCGCATTGTTCGGCATCGGACTGCTCGTGCTCGGTTGGCGCCTGCGCGCGAAACAGCGTGTCTACGCGCTCAGCGTCCAGGGCGGCGGTATCGGTGTGCTATTCCTCGTCATCTACGCGTCGTATCAGATCTACGATCTTTTGCCCCCTGCGCTCACGTTCGGCCTGCTCATCGTCGTGACGGCCGCAACCATCGCGCTTGCCGTGCTGCAAGACTCGCGCGCGCTCGCCGTGCTCGGCATCTTCGGTGGCTTCATGGCGCCGATCCTCGCCTCGTCGGGCTCGAACGATCACGTCGCGTTGTTCACGTACTACGCCGTGCTCGACGTCGCGATCGTGGCGATCGCGTGGTTCAAGGCGTGGCGCGTTCTCAACGTGCTCGGCTTCGTGTTCACGTTCTTGATCGGCACGCTGTGGGGAATCGACGGTTACGAGCCCGCCAAGTTCGCGACGACCGAGCCGTTCCTGATTTTCTTCACGCTCATCTATCTCGTGATCCCCGTGCTGTTCGCGCTGCGCACGCCTCCGCAGCTGCGCGGCTTCGTCGACGGCACGCTGACGTTCGGCACGCCGATCGTGGCCTTCAGCTTGCAGAGCCAGCTCGTGGGCGACACGGAGTACGGCCTAGCAATCAGCGCGCTCGCGCTCGCGGCCTTTTATGTCGCCATGGCCACGTTTCTCTACCGCACACATCGCGAGTCGCTGCGCGTGCTCGTCGAGGCGCAGCTCGCGCTCGGCGTCGCCTTCCTCACGGTGGCGGTGCCGCTCGCGCTCGACGCGCGCTGGACGTCGGCTGCGTGGGCGCTACAGGGTGCCGCGCTCGTGTGGCTCGCGTGCCGCCAGCAACGCACACTCGCGCTCCTGGCGGGCTTGGCTTTGCAAGCCCTGTCGGGCGCTTACTACATCGACTACTTCCTCGATCAACCGTCAGAGCTCGCCGGGTTGCCGATCTTGAACGGCTACTATCTCGGCGCGCTGCTGCTCGCGCTCGCGGGTCTCTTTTCAGCCCGCTTGCTCGACCCCGCGCGCGAACACGCCACCGAGACGCCGCCGCTTGCTCCGCTCGGCGGCGTGCTCGCGACGCTGTTGTTCCTCTGGGGCGGCGGCTGGTGGCTCTACGGCGGCTTGAGCGAGATCGACGAATGGGTCGCGTCGTCGGACAGGCTCGCCGCGGCCCTGTTGTTCGTCGCCGGCACGGCGGTTGCCGCGACGTGGCTCGCGCCGCGCATCGATTGGCCGCGGCTCGAATGGCTCGCCGTCGTGCTGTGGCCGTTTGCGGTGCTCGCGGCCGTCGCCGTGCTGCTGTTCGCGACGCTGCGCGCGACGCTGCGGGTTGGCTGGCCGTTCGGCACGCACGCGCGTACGTATGCCTTGGGCGGCGGCGGCTTCGTGCTCGCCGGGCTCGTGGCCGCGACGCTCGTGCTGAACGTGCAGTCGTCCGGTGACGCGGCGTCGCTGCCGTACGTGCCGCTCGTGAATCCGCTCGAGCTCGTGAGCGTGCTCGTCGTGTTGCTGCTGCTGCGCTGGCTCCGCGCGCTGGCCGAGGGCGGCGCCGAGCTCGAGCTCACCAAGAGCCGCGGTGTGCTCGCGGCCGCGGCGACGTGGTTCCTGGTGACGATGGCGGTCGCACGCAGCGTGCATCACTTCGCGGACGTGCCGTACGATCTCGACAGTCTTGCGTCGTCGACGACGTTCCAGAGCGCACTGGCGATCGTCTGGGGCATCGCGGGGCTCGCGGCGATGGTCGTGGGCACGCGGATCCGCCGCCGCAGCGTCTGGATGGCGGGTGCAGTGTTGATGACCGTCGTCGTCGCGAAACTGTTCCTCGTGGACCTCGGCAATACCGGCACGCTGGCGCGCGTCGTCTCGTTCCTCGGCGTCGGTGTGCTGCTGCTCGTCGTCGGCTACTTCTCGCCGGTGCCGCCGCGTGCCGAAGCCGAGCCGGCCGTGAGCCGCTGAAGGAGAACGCCATGCACGATCGAACTGCGATGTTGCGCGCGAGTGGTCTCGCCGCGGGCGTCACCTGTCTCGCGGCCACGGCCGCCGCGCTCGACCCGCAGCAGTTTGCCGTGGGCTGGCCCATCGAGGTGCCGAGCGCCGCGGAGGTCTTCGACGTTCCGCTGACGGCCGAGGTGTATGCCGCGGCCGAGAGTCTCGACGAGGTGGCCGTGCTCGATGCGAACGGCGCGCCGCTGTCGTTCTTCCGCCGCGGCGCGCCGGCGCCGGCGGCAGTCGAGCGGCGCATCGTGCTCGAAGCGTCGCCCCTGTATTCGACGGGGTCGCCTCCGGGGCCGACCATCGGCGTCACGACGAGTGTCAGCGGCACGTCGGTGGTGACCGTGACGCCGAGCGCGCTGGCCGGGCCCGCGGTCGTCGGCTTCGTGCTCGACGCGCGCGCCGTCGCGATCGCGCCGACTTCACTCGAGCTCGATTGGCGCGCGCTCCCGCGGCCGTTCCTCGCCGACGTGCGCGTCGAGCAGAGCACGAATCTCACGGATTGGCGCGCGGTCGGCGGCGCTTCGGTCGCCGCGCTCGAGATCGGCGGGGCAGAAGTGCGCCACGCGCGCGTG
>DATFFV010000022.1:0-6077 GCA_035249885.1 Gammaproteobacteria bacterium
GCCGCGCAACAGCGTTCGACGGGACAGATGTTTCTTCGTGATGAACATGAGCGCCTTTAGTTCGCGCGCGCCTGCGCCTCGCCGGGCACGGGCGGCTTGATCCTCATCTGCATCGGCACACTGTTCGCGACGCCGAGCACGATGGCTGAAAACCGATTGCCGTCCTCTCTGGCCCTTCTCACGATCTCCCGCACCGCGGGCATGTCGCTCGCTTCGAGCGTCCGGCCGAGCGCGTAGGTCAGCAGCTTCTCGGCGAACGTCGCGACGAACAGCTCTTCGCGCTCGAGCAGCACGCGTCGCAGGCCGCCCGGGCCGTCGATCTCGCTGCCGTCGATGAACACGCCGTGTGCATCCACCGCGGTGCCGGCATCAGCATCCCGCCACTGACCCGTGAAGTCAAAGTTCTCGAGCGCAAAACCGATGGGATCCAAGAGGCTATGACAGGCCGCGCAGCCGGGATCGCTCTGGTGGCGCTCGAGCCGCTGCCGCATCGTCGTTGGCGCCGATCCCAAGGGCGCGGTCTCGTCGAGGTTCGTTTCCACGCCCTCGGGCGGCGGTGGGGGCGGCGTTCCCAGGACGTTCTGCAGTACCCATTGGCCGCGCTTCACGGGCGAAGTGCGGTTCGGCGCCGAGGTCACGGTGAGGATGCTGCCGTGGCCCAAGAGGCCACGCCGCGGGTTTGCGGCTTCGAGCGCGACGCGTCGAAACCGGCTGCCGCGGATCCCAGGCAGGTCGTAGTGGCGAGCGAGGCGCTCGTCGACGAACGTGTGGTCCGCGTCGAGCAGCAGGGCGACGCTCGAGTCCTCGCGCAGCACGCTCGCGAACAGGAGCTCGGTCTCCTTGCGGAAGGACTGCCGCAGGTTGCCGTCGAACTCGTTGCTCGCGGGGCTCACGGTGTCGAGCTGGCGCAGCCCGAGCCATTGCGAGGCGAAGTTCGCGACGAGCGCGTCGGCTTTCGGATCGGCGAGTAAGCGCCGGACCTCGCGCTCGAGGACGGCCTCGTCGCGGAGGTCGCCGCTTGCGGCCGCCGCACGCAGCGCATCGTCGGGGATGCTGCTCCAGAGGAAGAACGACAGCCGCGACGCGAGCTCGAGGTCGCTGATCGCGTAGAGCTCTCCCGGAGCCAGCGCGGCGGGCTCGGCTTCGAACCTGAAGATGAACTCGGGATCGACCAGCACGCGCGCGACGGCTTGCTGAATGCCGGTATCGAACGACCCTCGCGCGCGACCCGCGGCGAAGAACTCGAGCAGGATGCCAAGCGCCGGGTCGTCGGCCGCGACGGGTCTGCGGTAGGCGCGCTCGGCGAGCCGTACCAAGATCGTAGTCGCGCACTCGGCGTCGTCGGCCGCGCTCGCGGGCGAGCAGACGAACAGGCGCCGCCGGCTCGGGGTGTCGCCCGGACCCGTTGCGCGCAGCGGACCGACGATCGAGACGTTCGTGACGCCCGGCGTCGGTGCGTGCACCGCGAACAAGTCGTCGACTCCTTGCGCATCGCGCTTGCGGATGATCGCGACGTCGAGCGTTTGCGGCCCGGCCGGCACCGTGAGCGTGGCGCTGCGCGGCCCGCGCCCGAGCACGGCGGCACGCTCGCCGTTCAACAGGATCTCGACCTCTTCGTCGCCGCCCAAGGCCTCGAGGCCGAAGCCGCCGCCGCCGCGGCCCACACGGATCTCATACTCGGCGTCGAGCGGGAACACGTGACGAATCGTCATGCCGCCGCGCGTGCCGAGCGCCTGGCCGTCCAAGTGCTCGGCCTGCTGGAGCCCACGGGGCGCACGGTAGGTCGCGATCGTCGAGCTCGCCATGGGGTCGCCGACGGCGAGCCGGCTGATTTTGGCCGCGGCGCTCACGTAGGCCTGGAGCAGAGCAGGCGAGACGCTGAGGGCGGCGGCGACGTTGTCGAAGCCGCCGCTCGCGTCGTCGCCGGGCAGCAGCGTCGCGGCATCCACGGGCAAGTCGAACAGGTCGCGCACGGCGTTCGCGTACTCCGCGCGATTCAAACGGTGCAACGCGGGTGCGCCTGGATTCGGCGCAGCGCGCGCGGCGTCGTCGAGCGTGCGCTCGAGCCAGCCGACGAACGCGTTTAAGGCGGCCTGCGCGGGCCGCGCCTCGCCGGGCGGCGGCATGAGGTGGCCGCGCAGCTTCTTGATCGCGGCTTCCCAGACGGCGGCGTCGGCGCCGAGGTCGTCGCGCCGCAGCCGATCGAACGCGATGTCGCCGGCGAGATCGACGTCGTTGTGGCACGCGACGCAGTAGCGGTCGACGAGCGCCCAGTGATCGGCCGGCGTCGGCGCACGGTGGCTGTATAAATAGGCGGCTCCGACGGCCGCGAGCACGGCGACGCTGCCAACACTTAGCGGCGCGAAACGCATGCGCTCAAGGGCCCGTGGCCGGCGGCGCGCCGAGCTCGTGAAGCAGCGCGATCGTCGCGGGCTTGCGCTCCGCGCCCACGGCCGCGAGGAACACGCCTTCGGCCCAGCGCACGGCGTTGCGGCCTTCCTTGTCGACGGCGTCGACACGCGCGCCGTTGGCGACGAGCAGGCGGATGATGTCGTTGGCCCCGCGATTGGCGGCGCCGAGCACGGCAGTCAAGCCCATGGAGTTCGCGGCGTTGACGTCGGCGCCCTGATCGAGGCAGAGCTGAATGGCCTCGAGCGACGACTGCGGCGATTCGGTGTACGTCTGGGCGACGACCCAGTTGACGCCCGCCGCGGCCATGAGCGGCGTCGTGCCGGCCTGGGTCGGCAGGTTTGGATCCGCGCCGTGCGTAAGCAACAGGCGCATCGCCGCGACGTCGCTCGAGAGCGCGGCGCGCAAGAACGGCGTCTGACCCGTGAAGTCGACCCACGACACGTCGCCGAGCGAGTAGAGCCAGCGGCGGCTCGGCGGCACCTCGCGCGTCTGCGCATTGACGTTGGCGCCGCGCTCGATGAGCTTGGCGATCATGGCGAGCAGCGGCGCGCGGTCGACGCCGTTCGTCGTCGGGCTGTCCTGGTCGCGATTGTTCATGTCGAGGTTGCGGTAGTCGACGGCGGCGAACAGCGGCGTGCGGCCCCAGAAGTCGTCGGCATCGACGTTGGCGCCGCGGTCGAGCAGCAAGTCGGCGACCGCGAGCTGATCGTTGAGCAACGCCATGAGCAGCGGCCGCATACCGTTCGCTTCGGCGAGCTCGACGTCGGCGCCCGCGGCCAGCAGCAACTGCGCCTCTTCGACTCTGCCGTCGCGCGCGGCGTAAAGAAGTGGAGTCATGCCGCCCAGGGCCGCGCCGCGCCGGCCGCGGTCGGGCAGGCCGCCACGGTTGATGCCGACGCCCTCGGAGCCACAGCCAGTGCCCTTGCACGGCGGCACGAAGCGCGGCGTGGGGCCCACACGCGTGCGGGCGTCGACATCGGCGCTGCGCGCGAGCAGCAGCTCGACGACCTTCGGATGCCCTTCGCGCACGGCCAGCATGAGCGCCGTCTGCTCGAATTCGCGGTCGCGCGCGTCGACGCTTGCGCCGCGGTCGATGAGGAGCTCGATGGCCTCGAGCCTGCCGGTTCGAACGGCCGTCATGAGTGCCGTCTCGCCGATGGGCGCCACGGCATTCAGGTCGGCGCCGGCGTCGAGCAACACGGCGATGACGGCCGCGGTGCCGTTTTCGGCCGCGAGATAGAGCGGCGTCACGCCGTACCGGTCGGCGGCCGACGCGTCGGCGCCCGACTCGAGCAACATCCGGACGAGATCGAGGTGGTCGGCGCGCACGGCCCAGTGCAACGCCGTCGTGCCGTCGACCGCGCGCGCATCGACGGGAGCGCCTTGGTCTAGCAGGCGGCCGACCGCGCCACGGTCGCCTTGCTCGGCCGCGGCAATGAGCGGCGGTGCGTTCTGCGGTGCGGCGAACGCGATCCCAGCCGCGAGCGCGGCGACGAGAGCGAGATTCGAGCGACGGACCGGCATCTCGAGCGCCTCCCCTTGAAGGGCGTGGCAGGTCGATGTCGGCAGAGTCTACAACGTCAGCGATAGAAGACGTGATTGCCGATCGTCGCGATCGTTGTCTTGTCCCTGGCCCACGCGGGCTCGACGTCGGTCGTGTGGTAGAACAGCGCGCCGTCGAGCTGTGGCTCGGCTCGCCGCTCGTACGCGGCGGTGGCGACCTCGACCGCGCGCCGCCATGCGCCGCCGCGCGGCCGACGTAGCGTCTCCTTGATCTCGGTCCAAGAGAACGCGCCGACGTAACGCCGGCGTCGCGCGTCCCAGGCCTGCTGATGGACCACCTCGCAGATGCTCGAGGGATGGAACGGCGATGCGACGCGGTTCAGTGTGACTTCAGCTACTGCGTACTGCCCCGCGAGGGGCTCGCCGCGCGCTTCGTGATAGACGTTCTCCGCGAGGCACGTGAGATCGGCGGTGCGGAGGCTCGCGGCCCGGCGCTCCGCGTGATCGAGGTAGGCCACGCGCGCGAACCCGCCGAACGCGGCGAACGGCAGCGACAACAGCGCGAAGAAGATGAGAGCGCCCTTGTCGCGCGCTTGCCAAGAGTAGCGCACGCCGTCGCGCCACGCGCGGAATCGCCAGGTGGCGAGGGTGAGACGGTCGCGGATCCGTAGAATGCTCGACATGCTCATGGCCACGCCGCTGCTACGCGTGCGAGCCCGCCTCCGCGTCTAGCGCAGCCAGCGGACGGAAGCCGCCGAGCACTGCGACGACGTTACCGGGCAGGCGCGCGATCGCCGCGTTGTAGCGCGCGGCGGCCTCGTTGTAGAGCGCACGCCGCTCCGCGATCTCGCCGTCGAGCGTGGAGTTGCGCTGGCGCAGCATGCCGAACGCCGGGCTCGCGCCGAGCTCGGCGTTGCTCGCTGCGAGCGCGATGAGCGCCGCGAGCTCCGCGCGCAGCGTAGTCTCTGCTCGGCTCAGGGCGTCCGCGACACGCGTTTGGCGTGCGCCGAAGACTTCGGTGCGCGCCGCGAGCACGCGCTCGAAGGCGGCGCGTTCGCCCTTCAAATGTGGCTCGCAGAGCTCGATGAGCTTCGGGATCTCGTCGTGCCGTTGCCGCAACAGCGCGTCGAGCTCGTTCCAGGCGCGGGCGGCGCGCTCCGTGGCCGTGACGAGGCCGTTGTACGTGGCCGCGAGCAGGAAGACCACGAGCACTATCGCGCCGAATACGATGAGGCCGAACAGCATCGTAAGGGCGCCCGCTCTAGATCGGCACTTTGCGATCCGGAAACGCCTTCTGCCAGCGGTTGATCTTGACGCTGGCGCGCATGCCGTTCGTCCAGAACGGGTCGTCCTTGAAGATGTCCTTGACGTCATTTTCGTCTTTCGCCTCGATGATCCAGAGGCCGCCGAGGGGCTTGTCGCTAGGCACCTCCCGCATCGAGCCAGGCACGAGCACGCGATCCTTGACGCGATCGAGGAACTCGAAGTGCGACTTCAAGAGCTTCTCTCGCAACTCACCCATGTTGGGCTTGTCTTCGAACTGGACGATGTAGAGGGGCATGGAAGTTCCCTTTGCGACGCAGAAGAGTCAGACACTAGCGTAGCGTTTCGGCACGCCGCGCGCACGAGCTCAGAGCTCGATCTCCGTCGCGAGCACGACCACGCGTTTGGTCGGCATGCGGAAGAACTCGGCCGCCTGCGCGCTGCGCCGCTGCAGGTAGGCGAACACCTGATATTTGAAACCGGCGACGCCCGCACGCGGCTTGGCGCGCACGAGATGCCAGCCGACGAAGTACGTGCACTCGGCTTCCGCGATGCGCAGGCCGCGTTGGCGCGCGCCCCGCAGCGCCTCCGTGACGTCGAGCGTCTCCATGAAGCCGAAGCGCGCGTGCACGGCGTGCACGTTCGGCATGAGCTCCTCGATCCAAGCGCGCGCCGCGCGGTCTTGGCGCGGCGTTCGCACGATCTCGAGGTGCAGAATCAAGATGCGCTCGTGGTACACGTGATTGTGCTCGAGGTTGCGCAGTAGCGCCGTGGGCACGAAGCCGGCGTGGCTCACGAGGAACACTGCGGTGCCCGGCACTCGCGTCGAGCCGGCGAGCAACTGCGGCAGCGCGGTCCACGGGACGGCGCGCTGGCGGAGCTCGCGGCGCAGCGCGGCG
>DATFFV010000023.1:0-2004 GCA_035249885.1 Gammaproteobacteria bacterium
TCGATGTGCTCGCTGCGCATGTGCCGCTCGACGTTCTCGAGCACAATAATAGCGTCGTCAACAACAATACCGATCGCGAGCACCATGCCGAATAGTGTCAACGAGTTGATCGAGAACCCGAGCAGGTACATGCCGGCGAACGTGCCAACGAGCGACACGGGCACCGCCACCGACGGAATCGCGGTCGCGCGCAGGTTGTAGAGGAATAGCCAGACGACGACGAACACGAGCACGAGCGCCTCGGCGAACGTGAACGCGACCTCGCGCATCGACACGCGCACGTAGTTGCTCGTGTCGTAGGGAATCGCCCACTCGAGGCCGACCGGGAAGCTCGGCTCGAGCTCCGCCATTTTCTCGTAGACGGCGGCCGCGGACTCCAGGGCGTTCGCATCGGGCGCAAGCTGCAGCGCCGCGCCGATCACGGGGCGGCCCTGGCGCGTGAGCTTGAAGCCGTAGTCGCGTGCGCCGAGCTCGATGCGCGCGACGTCCATGAGGCGCACGACCTGGCCGTCGTCGCCGGTCCGCAGCACGATGCGCTCGAACTGCTCGGGGTCCGAGAGCCGCGCTTGCGTCGTCACGGACAGCGTCAAGTCGACGCGCTCGTCGATGGGCTCGTCGCCGAGGCGGCCGGCTGCGGACTGCGCGTTCTGCTCGCGCACGGCGGCCGCGACGTCGGCGGGCGTCAGGCCGAGCTCCGCGAGCCGGTCCGGCCTAAGCCAAATCCTGATCGAGTAGTCGCGCCCGCCGAACACCTGCACGTTGCCGACGCCCGGGATGCGGCGCAGCTCGTCGATGATGTTGAGCGTCGCGTAGTTCGAGACGAACAGCTCGTCGTAGCGGCCGTCGGGCGAGTCGAACGTCAGGATCATGAGGAAGCTCGGCAGCGCTTTCTGCACCGTGACGCCCTGCCTCCTGACTTCCTCGGGTAAGAGCTGGATCGCGCTCTGCACGCGGTTCTGCACGTTGATGACCGACGTGTCGGGATCCGTGCCGACGGCGAATGTGAGCGCGATCTCGAGGTTGCCCACCGACGAGCTGCCCGAGCGCATGTAGAGCATGTTCTCGACGCCGTTCAAGGCCTGCTCGAGCGGCGCCGCGACCGTCTCGGCGATGACGTCCGCGCTCGCGCCCGGATAGAACGTGGAGACGCTGATCTGCGGCGGCGCGATGTTCGGGTACATCGCGACGGGCAGCTCGCGAAACGCCGCGAGCCCCGCGATCACGATGAAGGCCGAGACGACCGTCGCGAACAACGGCCGGTCGATGAAGAAGTTCGAGATCACTGCGTGCTGCCCGACCCTGCGCTCCGCGCCGTCGCCTCGACGATCGGCACGGCATTGACTTGCGCGCCCGGCACCACCTTCAAGGTGCCGTCGACGACGACGCGTGCGCCCGCCGTGAGGCCCGCGGTCACGGCCACGTCGTTACCGGCGGGCGCGCCGAGCTCGATGGGCACGGGTGCCGCTTGGCCGTTACCGTCGACGGTCCAGACGTAGGTGCCCTGCGCACCGTGCATGACGGCGCGTTTCGGAATCACGAGCGAGTTCGGAATGCGCACGCCCTCGATGCGCGCACGCACGATGCGGCCCGGCACGACGCCGCCGGGGTTGTCGAGCACGGCGCGGATCGCGACCGTGCCCGTCGCGTCGTCGACGCGCGGCGAGACGAACTCGATCTTGCCCATTTCGGCGAGCGTCTTGCCCTGCACGTCGGTGACCGTCACGCCCACGGCACCTAAGTCGTCACCCGCGACCGCCGCGCGCACGAGGTCGGCGTCGGTGTCGGCGACGGACAGGTCGACGTAGAGACGGTCGGCCTGGACGATGTAGGTCAGCAAGCTCGAGTCGGCGCCGGCCGTCACGAGGCTGCCCTCGGAGCGCACCTCGCGGCTCGTGAGCCCCGCGATCGGAGCGCGGACCTCGGTGTACGAGAGCTCGAGCTCGGCCGAGCGCAACGCCGCGCGCGCGGCCGCGACGGCGGCCTCCGCGCTCTCGAACGCGGCGA
>DATFFV010000024.1:0-4024 GCA_035249885.1 Gammaproteobacteria bacterium
CGCATCTCGAGCGCCACGCCGAATTGCGCCAAGAGCTCGCGCAGAGGCGGGTCCTCGGTGCCGCGCACGGCGCTCGCAAAAAACTCTGCAAGGTCGAGGCCGCTGAGCTCCGCGGCGAGCGCCTCGAATCCGTCCTCGGGCACGCCGACGTCGCGCGCGCCGTAGCGCCGCCAGAGCTCGCGCACGACGTCGTCGAGCGACGTGCGGCCCGCGGTGTCGAGCCGCAACTTCAGATCGAGCGCGAGCGCCACCATCGCGCCCTTCGTGTAGTAGCTGATGCTCGTGTTCGGATGGTGCGGCTCGGGGCGATAGAGCACGTCCCAGGCGTCGAAGCTCGCGGCCGCGAGGCTTTGACGCAACCGCCCGGGCTGGCGATACACGCGCGTGAGCATCTCGCCAAGCCGTTGCAGGAACGCGCCGACCGTGAAGACGCTGCTGCGCAAGAGCAGCAGATCCTGGTAGTAGCTCGTGACGCCCTCGAACACCCACAGCAAGCGCGTGTGGTTGCGGCGATCGAGCTGGTACGGCATGAACGCCGCAGGCTTCGTGCGCTTGACGTGCCACGCGTGAAAATACTCGTGGCTCGCGAGCGCGAGGAACCGCTGGTAGTCGCGCGGTTGGCCCGTCTCACCTACTTTCGGCAAATCGTCGCGGCTGAAGATGAGGCTCGTCGAGGCACGATGCTCGAGACCGCCGTAACCCTCGGCGACGGCCAGGCCCAAAAACCAATAGCGCGCGAACGGCGCCGGCGCGCCGAAGAACTCGATGTGCGCGGCGCAGAGCTGCGCCAAGTCGGCCGCGACTCGGTCTAGATCCGACTCGAAGCGGCCCGCGACAACGAGCGCGTGCGGCACGCCCGCGGCCTCGAACTCGACGCTCTCGAACGTGCCGATCTCGACGGGATGGTCGATCAGCTCGTCGTAGCTTCCGGCGCGGTACGCGCCGAAACCACGCTCGTCGACCTCGTGCGGTGCGAGCGCCGTGGCCACGCGCCAGTCTTCGCAAGTCGAGTGCGGCGGCGGCTCGAGCGTCACCTCGATCGGATCCGCGTCGCGGCTCTCGGGCAACACGAATACACACGGGCCGTTGAAGTAGGCCCGTTGCCGGTCGATGTAGGCGCCACGCACGGACCGATCGAGCGCATGCACGGTGATCGTGAATGTCAGCGTGCGACCCCCGCCGCGCACGCACCAAATCGCCGCCGCAACCTTTTCGACTGCGAGCGGCTCGCGTCCGCTCTTGGCCTCGGCATGAACGACCTGGCGCGCGAAGTCGCGCAGCAGGTAGCTGCCCGGGATCCACGCCGGTAACGAAAAGCGCTGCTCCGCCGCGGGGTTGTCGATGCGGCACTCGATCTCGAAGTGGTGCCGATCGAGGTCAGCGAGGCGCACGCGATAGCGGATCAGAGAAACGTCCTCGAGCGCTCGACGCGCTTACCTTTGCGACGTGCACATTGTCGCATAGCCGTGCTGTGCTAAGGTGCGCCCTAGGCGGTGCCCGACGAGGGCTAAGAGGGAACGCAGTACCGACTGCGGCTGTTCCCGCAACTGTAGCCGGCAAGGTGCTCGCGCGAATGCCACTGAGGACCACCTCGGGAAGGCGCGCGAGACCGCTAGAGCCGGCGAGCCAGGAGACCTGCCGCCGCTGTCGTCCTTCCGTGTGCCGGGAAAGCGCGCGGTACGGAATTCCGTCGTGGCGACGACTCGTTGTTGTGCGAGCGCAAGCCATGTCGAGAACCGTCCGGAGACTCGCGCGCATCTGCGCGCAACTGAGCGTAAAGGTGCTGGCCGTTGCCTGCGCGTGCGCGCACCTCGCGCCCGCTGCCGCCGACGACGCGCCGCCGACGGTCGCCTCGATGAACCTCTGCGCCGACCAACACGTGCTCGCGCTCGCCGATCCTAGGCAGATCTTGAGCGTGAGCTGGCTCGCGGCCGATCCGCACGAGTCGTTATTCGCGACCGAAGCACGTCGCTACACACTCAACTACGGCTCGGCCGAGGAGCTGCTCGCGCTCGATCCCGACGTCGTGATCGCGGGCACTTACACGAGCCCGTTCTCGCGCGCGTTGCTGCAACGACTCGGCAAACGCGTCATCGCGCTTGCGCCCGAGGATTCGGTTGCCGACATCGAGCACAACGTGCGCCTCGTCGCCGCGGCGATCGGCCAGACCGAGCGCGGCGAGGAGCTCGTCGCCACGCTACGGGCAGACCTCGAGCTCATCGCGGTTCACCGTCCCGCGCGGGAGCTCGCGACAGTCGTCGTGCGGCCCGGTGGCTTCACCGTAGGCGCGGGCTCGCTCGCCGATGAGCTCATCGCACTCGCTGGCCTGCGCAACGTCGCGGCGGAGCAAGGGCTCGATCGCTGGGGCAGCCTGTCGATGGAAACGCTGTTGCGCAGCTCGCCCGAGCTCATCGTGCTCACCGGCTACCGCAGTGCGCAGCCGTCGTTGGCCAACACGGTGCTCGAGCATCCTGCCTTGACGCGCCTCGGCGTCGTGCGCCCGACGGTTACGGTGCCCGCGGCGCTGTGGTCGTGCGGGCTGCCGCGCAGCATCGAGTCGGCGGCGCTGCTGCAGCGAGCGGCCGCTGAATGACTGCGAACGGCCATGAGCCCCGGCTGCGACGCATCACGCTCGTTGCGGTCCTGCTCGTGCTCACACTGCTCGCGGCCGGTGTTTCGATCCTCGTGGGGCGCGACGGCAGCGGACCGACGTTCGGCTTCGGCGGACCTGAGCTCGCGGAAATCATCCTCGCGGAGATTCGCGTGCCTCGCACGCTGCTCGCGCTGCTCGTGGGCGGGACGCTCGGCCTGACGGGCGCCGCGCTCCAAGGGCTGCTGCGCAATCCGCTCGCGGAGCCTGGCCTGCTCGGCGCCTCGAGCGGCGCCGCGCTCGGCGCCGTCATCGTGTTCTATTTCGGTCTCGCAACCGCCACCTCGCTGCTCTTGCCGCTCGGCGCCGTCATGGGATCGCTCGTGGCGCTCGCCGCGCTCTACGCGCTCGCGGGACGGCGCGGCGACCTGCTCACGATCGTGCTCGCCGGCATCGCGATCAACGCGCTCGCCGCGGCGCTGACCTCGCTCGCGCTGAATTTCGCGCCGAGCCCCTACGCCGCGCTCGAGATCCTGTTCTGGATGCTCGGCTCGCTTGCAGACCGCAGCTTGGCGCACGTGTATCTCGCCCTGCCCTTGATGGTGCCGGGTTGGCTGCTCGTGATCGCGGCCGCCCGCGGCCTCGATGCGCTGACGCTTGGCGAGGAGACGGCGCAGAGCTTAGGTCTAGACCCGCGTCGCACGCAGTGGCTCGTCATCGGCGGCACGGCGCTCGCCGTCGGCGGTGCCGTCGCCGTGACGGGTGTCGTCGGTTTCGTCGGCTTGGTCGTGCCGCATCTGCTGCGCCGCGCAGCCGGTCAGCATCCAAGCCGGCTGCTGCTGCCGAGCTTCTTGGGTGGCGCGCTGCTCGCGACGCTCGCCGACACTGCGATTCGGCTCATGCCGCCGGGCCCGGAGCTCAAGCTCGGCGTCGTCACGGCGCTCGTCGGCGCACCGTTCTTCTTGCACCTCGTCATGCGCCCGCGCGCAGAGCTCCCCGCGTGACGCTGCGATGACGCTCGTCGCCGTCAACGTCGAGGTCCGTTACGAAGCGCGCACCGCGGTGCGGGCGGCATCGGTAACCCTCGCACCCGGTGAGCTCGTGGCGCTCGTCGGCCCGAACGGCGCCGGCAAGAGCAGCCTGCTCAAGGCGCTCGCTGGGCTGACACCGCACGGCGGCGTCGTGACGTGGCAGGGCTCGGCGCTCGCGGCCTTGGGCTCGCGCGCGCGGGCGCGCGCGGTCGCGTATCTGCCGCAGGATCCGCCGGTGCATTGGCCATTGCTCGCGCGGGACCTCGTGGCGCTCGGCCGCCTGCCGCATCGCGGCTACGGCGCCACGCCTAGCGCTGCGGACCGCGCGGTCGTGCTATCGGTCATGCAGGAAACCGACACGATCGAGTTCGCGGCGCGCAGCGTCGACGGGCTCTCCGTCGGT
>DATFFV010000025.1:0-7302 GCA_035249885.1 Gammaproteobacteria bacterium
GCGAGCCCAGCCGGGGGACCGGCCCCCTTCGCGACGGGGCCGCCCGCGGGTTCTTTCGGACGCCGGCGGTTTTTGCGTATGCTTGGCTGTCTCGCGCCAACACGAAAAACGGGAGAAGAACAGGTGACTACCGGTCTTGGGGGAGCGCGCCCGACCCTGATTTGGGCGGCATTGATCACGATCTTGGCGGTAGCGGGGTGTGCACCCGAACAGGAACCCGCCCCGGCCACGCCTGAACCGGCCGCAGCACCCGCGCCGGCTCCCGCGGCCGCCGATGCCGCGATCCGCGACAGCGCCGATCCGCTCGAGCACGGCCGTTATCTCGTGGAGACGATCGCCGGCTGCGGCAACTGCCACACGCCGCGCCTGCCCGATGGCACGCCCGACCCGACCAAGAACCTCGCCGGCGCGTTCGTCATCGAAGAGCCCGTCTTCAAGGCGTACGCGCGCAACATCACGCCCGACATGGAGACCGGCATCGGCTCGTGGACGGAAGATCAGATCGTCGACGCGATCCGCAACGCACGTAGGCCCGACGGTACGTTCATGGGCCCACCGATGTCGTTCGGCTGGTACAAGGCCATGTCGGACACCGACGTGCGCGCGATCGCGATGTACCTCAAGACCGTGCCGGCCGTGCGCAACGAGGTGCCGGACAGCACGTTCCAGATTCCAGGCGGACCACCGGCGAACATCTACGGCCCGATCGTCACGAGCGTGCCCGACGTGCCGAAGACCGACATCGTGAAGTACGGCGAGTACCTCGCGGGCCCCGTGGGCCACTGCATGGACTGCCACACGACTTACGTCATGGGCCAAATCGACATGGCGCAGCTCGGCCGCGGTGGCAACGTCTACGCGCGGCCGTTCATCTACGACTGGGCCGCGGTGTCCGCGAACATCACGTCGCACCCCGAGGCGGGCCTGGGCGCATGGACGGATGACGAGATCAAGCGCGCCATCACGGACGGCATCAGCCGCGACGGCCGCACGCTGTTGCCGTTCATGCCGTACTGGCTCTACAAGAAGATGGAGCCGAGCGATCTCGACGCGATCGTCGCGTACTTGCGCTCGCTGCCGCCGCTCGGTCCCGCCGCGGCTCCAGCCGCCGAGTAGCCAGAGTCTCTTCCAAACGAATCGCGGCGCGATGCCTTCGGGCTTCGCGCCGCGAATT
This sequence comes from Gammaproteobacteria bacterium, assembly GCA_035249885.1. Taxonomy (GTDB): domain Bacteria; phylum Pseudomonadota; class Gammaproteobacteria; order Steroidobacterales; family Rariloculaceae; genus FEN-1219. The sequence continues at coordinate 1,175 of DATFFV010000025.1, forward strand.
TTTTGGCGCCCGCGCAAGCTCAGCCGTAGCCGAACAGAGAAAACTCTGTTACGGCGACCTCCACGTTCGTCAAGACCGCAAGTCGATGGAGCAGTACCTCATGGGGGAGCCCCATAGCTCCTGAGTTGGCGCCTTGCTATTCGGTGCGAGCGACGGTCTCCGGCGCCGGGGCCTCGGAGGACTGAGCGCGGCGCATGCGGAACGGCACGCTGTTGACGATGCCCTTCACGAGCGCGCCGAAGCGATAGTCGTCGCCCTCCGCCTCCCGCACGATGCGCCGCACCGTCGGCATGTCGTAAGCCTCGAGGCCGCGCCCGAGCGCGTACGTCAGCAGCCGCGCCGTGAACACGCGTGCGAATTGCTCGGGATCGTCCGTCAATGCTTCGCGCAGCTCGGCCGCGCCGGTGATCGGCGTGCCGTCGGCGAGCTCGCCGTGCGCGTCGATTTCGCCGCCGGGCTCGCGTGTGCGCCACTTGCCGACGGCGTCGAAGTTCTCGAGGGCGAGCCCGATCGGGTCCATGACGTCGTGACAGGTTGCGCAGACGGGATTCGCGCGATGCTCGGCGAGCCGCTCGCGCAGCGTGCGCGCGACCTGCCCCGCCTCGTTCTCCGTAAGGGCCGGCACGTTCGGCAGCGGCGGGGGCGGCGGCGTGCCGAGCACGTTCTCGAGCACCCACTTGCCGCGCAGCACCGGCGACGTGCGATTCGGATACGACGTGACCGTGAGGATGCTCGCGTGGCCGAGCAAGCCGCGCCGCGCCTCCTCCGTGACCGTCACCTTGCGGAAATGGCTGCCGTAGATGCCGCGGATGCCGTAGTGCTTGGCGAGACGATCGTTGATGAACGTGTAGTCGGCCGTCAGCAACTCGGTGACGGGGCGATCCTCGCGCAGGACGTTCGCGAATAGAAGCTCGGTCTCGCGCCGCATCGCTTGCCGCAAGTTGTCGTCGAAGTTGGGGAACTCCTCGACGTCGGGGCGCGCGCTCTGCAAGTTGCGCAAGAACAGCCACTGACCCGCGAAATTGTCGACGAGCGCCATCGCCTTGTCGTCGGCGAGCATGCGCGTCACTTGCTCGTCGAAGATGCCCTCCTCACTGAGCTTGCCTTGCGCCGCGAGCTCGAGCAGCTCGTCGTCGGGCGGGGCGCTCCACAAGAAGAACGCGAGGCGCGACGCAAGCGCGGCATCGTCGACCGCGTAGAGCGAGCCTGGCGCGACACCCGTGGGATCGGGCTCGTCGCGGAACAGAAACTTGGGAGAAGTGAGCACGACGCGCAGCGCCGATTGGATGCCGGCCTCGAAGCCGGCGCGCGCGGCGCCCTTGTCGTAGAAGGACAGGAGCTGACTCAAGTCCTGTTCGGTCGGTCGCCGGCGGTACGCGCGCCGCGCGAGCGTCGAGAGAATCTCCGTGGCGCAGACGCGCGCCGTCGCGTCGTCGGCCGGGCGGCACGTGAAGATACGCTGCCGACTCGGCGTGTCGCCGGGCCCGACGGCGTTGAACGGCCCGCGCACGTTGACGTAGTCGAGCACGGGCAAGCCGTTCATGTCCTGCAAGTCGAGGTTGCGCGTGTGCAGCTCGAGCGGCTCGTGCGTCTCGGCAGCGCTGCGCTCGAGGAACGCGACCGTGACGTCGTGCGGCCCAGCGGCCACGAACGTGCGCGTGCGCAGACGTGCATCGATCTCGTTGGCGGCGGCCGACATGTTGGCGTCGGACATCGCGTTGTCGGCCTCGCCACCGACTTGCGCGAGGAACACGCGCTGGCCGTCGATGGCGATCTCGAGCTCGTGTGCCCACTCGAGGCCCGTCATGTAACCGACGATGTTGCGCAAAAGAAAGACGTCGAACTCGTACTCGCCGTCGAGCGGGAAATAGTGACGGATCAGAACGCCGCCGCGCGTGCCGAGCGGCAGGCCTTCGATGTGGGAACCCTGCGCGAGATCCGACGGCGCGCGGTACACGCTCGTCACGGCGGGCGCATTGGGATCGCCGACTGCAAGCGCCGCGATCTTGGCCGAGGCCGCGAGGTACTGCTCGAGCAGCGACGGCGAGACGCGCAACACGTCCGCGATGTTGTCGAAACCGTACCCCTCGTCGTCGGCCGGCAAATACTCCGCGGCATCCACCTCGAGCGCCAGCAGATCGCGCACGGCGTTACCGTACTCGGTGCGGTTCAGGCGATGGATCGACGCCGGGCCGGGCTCGGGCGCGGCGAGCGCCGCCGCATCGAGCCGGCGCTCGAGATACGCGACGAAGCCGTCGGTCGTGTCGGCATCGGGCCGTGGCCCGCCCGAGGGCGGCATCTGCCGGCCGCGCAGCTTGCGCGCCATGTTCTCGAAGATCACGGGGTGCGCCGACACATCGTCGAGGTCGATGCCCTCGAGCGACAACCCGGCCTCACGGCCGGCCGCATCGTGACACTCAAGACAATAGGTGCGGACCACGCCCTCGTAGCGTGCCGCGAGCTCTTCGTCCGAAGGCTGACAGCCCGCCGCGAGCGCGGCCCCTGCCAGCAGCGAAAGCGACAAAATCCGGCGGTTCATAGCCTCGACAAACACCTCGCGACCCCAAGCCTTGCGCATTACCCAGTCCTATTGGCCAAGAAAGGCCTCGCGGCGGCCCCGTTGCTGGCCCGTCGCGCCGGGTTGGGGTACAGTGGCGCCCCTCCGAAAGTAGCCCCGGCGGGCGGCCAACGGCTCCCGCACATCCCGTATTTTGAACGAGACCACGAGATTATGGCCAGGCAAAAGCCCCTAAAGCTCTACCGCAACTTCGGCATTATCGCCCATATCGATGCGGGTAAGACCACGACAACCGAGCGCGTGCTCTATTACACGGGCAAGAAGCACCAGATCATCGAGGTCCACGACACCAAGGACGGCAAGACCAGCACGACCACCGACTACCTCGAGCAGGAGCGCAAGCGCGGCATCACGATCCAGAGCGCGGCCGTCTCGTGCGAGTGGAAGGGCTACCAGCTCAACCTCATCGACACGCCGGGCCACGTCGATTTCACGATCGAGGTGAACCGCAGCTTGCGCGTGCTCGACGGCGCCGTCGTCGTGTTCGACGGCGTGGCCGGTGTCGAGCCGCAGACCGAGACCAACTGGCGGCTCGCGAACCAATACAACGTGCCGCGCATGTGCTACATCAACAAGATGGATCGCATGGGCGCGAACTACACCCATTGCGTCAAAGGCATCAAGGAGCGTCTGAGCCCGAAGGCCGTCGTGTGCCACGTGCCGCTCGGCAGCTACGACGAGTTCACCGGCATGGCCGACCTCGTCGCAGGTGTGGCCTACATTTGGGACTCGGACGACAAGGACAGCACTTGGGAAACCGTGCCGCTCGAGACTCTTCCGGACCGTTTCAAGTTCGCGGCCGCGGGCGACAACGACTGGCTCAGACGCATTCCCGAGCTCCGCAAAGAGCTGCTCGAGCACGCGCTCGCGCTCGACGAGGACGCGTTCATGGAATTCGTGGAGAACGGCAAGTTCGATCCCGCCGTGCTCAAGGCCTGCATCCGCAAGGGCACCGTCAGCGGCGAGTTCGTGCCGATCTTCTGCGGCTCGTCGTTCAAGAACAAAGGCGTGCAGCAATTGCTCGACGCGATCATCGATTACCTGCCGTACCCCGGCGAGAACGGCGGCATCGGGATGGTGGACCCCGACGGTAAAGTCATCGGCACGCAGGAAGTCAAGGACGACGCGCCCGCGCGCGCGCTTGCGTTCAAAGTCATCAACGACCAGTTCGGCACCCTGACGTTCGTGCGCGTCTATTCGGGCGTCATCAAAAAAGGCGACACGCTCGCCAACGTCACGCGCGGCAAGAAGGAGCGCATCGGCCGCATCGTCGAGGTGCAAGCGTCCGCGACCAAGGATATCGACGAGTGCCGCGCCGGCGACATTTGCGCGTTCGTCTCGATGAAGGAAACCGAGACCGGCGACTCGCTGTCGGACCCCGACCACGCGGCGCTGCTCGAGCGCATGCGCTTCCCCGACCCCGTCATCAGCGTGTCGGTGGAGCCGAAGACGCGCGCCGACGTCGACAAGATGTCGACGGCGCTCTACAAGATGGTCAAAGCCGACCCGTCGCTCAAGCTGCAAGTCGATCAAGAGACAGGCCAAACAGTGCTCAAGGGCATGGGCGAGCTGCACCTCGAGGTCACGATCGACCGCATGCGCACCGAGCTCGGTGTCGAGGCCAACATGGGCCGCCCGCGCGTGAGCTTCCGTGAGGCGTTCGGGACCACGGTCGAGCTCGTCTACACGCACAAGAAGCAATCCGGCGGCTCGGGCCAGTACGCCGAGGTCAAGATGATCTTCGAGCCGGCGGCGTCCGGCACGGGCGTCGAGTTCTCCGACGAGGTCGTCGGCGGCCGCATCCCGCGCGAGTTCATTCCCTCGGTCGAGCACGCGATCGAAAGCGAGAGCAAGCGCGGCCAGGTCGCGGGCTACGAGGTCGTCGACTTCAAGGCGCGGCTCATCGACGGCAAGTACCACGACGTCGACTCGTCCGCGCTCGCATTCGAGATCGCCGGCCGCGCCGCCTTCCGCGAAGCGCACAGGTCGAGCCGGCCGAAGCTGCTCGAGCCCATCATGAAGATCGAGGTCGTGACCGAAGGCGACTACTTGGGCACGATCATCGGCGACATCAATCGGCGCCGTGGTCAAGTCACCGAGCAAGGCCAAAAAGGCCTACAGGCCACGGTGCTGGGCTTCGTGCCGCTGTCCGAGATGTTCGGCTACATCAATTTCTTGCGCTCGGCGACGAGCGGCCGCGGCACGTTCACGATGGAGTTCGATCACTACTCCGAAGTGCCGCCCGGCCTCGTGCAGAAGCTCATGGAGGCCGAGGCCTAGCCCCGGGCCGGGCCCGGGACCTCGGCACCGTTGCGCCACCACTACACCGCGCCACGGCCCGCCGATCGGCGGCTAATGCCCGTAGCCGTTTTGGGGGCAGCCTGGCTCGGATAGGCAGAAAGGACTAGAGTCGGACTTGGACCCTGAGCCCGCCGGAGAGCGGAAGAAGAATAAGAAGGGAGACGTCATGGCCCTCCACCACGAGAAGCCGTCGAGTCCCACGTCATCGCCGAGTACCGATGTGCCATCGGTACGCGCACTGATCCCGCGCCACAACGCGCTCGATGACACGCTACCGCCGACTCCGCTCCGCGAGCTTCTCGCGTCGAGCGGCGCGAGCGCGTGGGTGTTGACCACGGACACGGCGTTCGTGGACGTCGTCGTGCGGGCGGCCGGCGAGCAGTATCCGCTGTCGGTCGTCCAAAGCTGGTCCGAGCTGCACGCGGCCGTCGATTCCGGGCAATGCGGCATCGCCATACTGGATGCCGCGCTACTCGGCGATCAGTCCATCGAGTGCATTGCGGCGCTGGCGCCCTACGCTCACCGACTCGTCACGCTCGTGGCCGCAGAGCGCGCCACGGCGTCGGAGTTCGTCGGCTTGCTGGCCGATCGCCGCATCCACCGTTTGCTGATGAAGCCGGCCGCGGTCGGCGCGACGAGGTTGCTCATCGAGTCAGCGGTCACGCGACGTATGGCGCTGCGCGATCTGCATGCCGACGACGAAACCGTGGCAGGCGCCGGGCGCGCCGCGGTTGGATCCGGCCGAGGCCGAATCATCGCGGTCGCGGCCGTGCTGAGCCTGCTGGTGGGCGGCGGAGCGGTCGCTTTGGTGCTGTGGGGGGGACGTGCGGTCGAGCCGACTGCGGTTGCGGCGCCGGTTGAGTTGGTCGATCCCGCCGCGGAATTGCAGCAGCGCATCGAGGGGCTCCGGGCGCAAGCGGAGCTCGCGCGCGCCGAAGGCCGGCTGTCGGACCCGCTCGGCACGGGCGCGCTCGAGCAGTATCTAGCGATTCTCGAGTTGGCCCCGGACGACGCGCCCGCTCGTAACGGCGTCGTGCTCGTCGTCGAGAGTCTGTTCACGCGCGCCGAGCAGGGGTTGTTGTCCGGCTCGCTCGACGATGTGGCCGCGACGCTCGACCAGGTTCGGCGCGTGCAGCCGACGAGCACGCGGCTCGCGTTTCTCGACGCCCAGCTCGTGAGCGCGCTGGCCGCGAGAGCCGCGCCGGCACCCGCTCCGCCGCAGCAGCCGGCGCCAGCTGCCGTCGCGCCG
>DATFFV010000026.1:0-5293 GCA_035249885.1 Gammaproteobacteria bacterium
TCGGCGAGCTCTCATGGCACGAGCTCGCGACCAACGTTGCGCCCGAGACCGCGTTCTCGTTTTACGCCGCAGTGTTCGGTTGGGACGAGATCAGCCGGTTCGACATGGGCCCGATGGGTACCTACCTGATCTTCGGCCGTAACGGCGCGCAGCTCGGGGGCATGTTCGACAAAGGCGCGGCCGGCAAGCCGGGCGCGGCCTATTGGCTCGGCTACGTGCGCGTCGACGATTTGGAGGGCGCGATCGAGCGCGCCAAGGGCGCACGCGGCTCGGTGCTCACGGGGCCGATGGACGTCCCCGGCGGCGACCGCATCGCCCAGGTCATGGATCCGCACGGCGCGTTCTTTGCGTTGCACTTGCTCGCGGCGGACAAGGGCGCGGTCAAGCCGCGCGCGAAGCCCACGGCCGCTGCGGCACCCCGCGCACCGGCCAAGGCCGCCAAGAGCGCACACGCGGCGAAACCGGCGAAGAAAGCGGCCGCCAAAGCGCCGAAACCGGCCGCGAAAAAGCCCGCGCCGAAAAAACCCGCGAAGGGCAAGCCCGGCGTGACGACCGGCAAGAAGAAAGCTGGCGGCAAGGCCAAGGCGCCGCGCCCGAAGAAACCGGGCAAGGCCGGCGCGAAAGCGAAGCGCCGCTAGCTCGTCGCCACCTTAGCGCGGCGGCGTAGCCGGCGGGCGGGCCTGGTCGAAGACCTTGGTCGCCATCGCGATCATGCTCGCGACATCGCTCAGGTTGGCCGGCACGACGAGCGTGTTGGCGCTGCGGGCGAGGTTGCCGAATTGCCGCACATAGTCCTCGGCGACGCGCAGCTGCATGGCCTCGCGCCCGCCCTGCGACGCGACGGCCTCGGCCACGCGCCGTAAGCCCTCGGCTGTCGCCGTCGCGACCGCGAGAATGGCCTCGGCCTCACCGGCGGCTTCGTTGATCTGCTGCTGGCGGTTCGCTTCCGACTCCTTGATGACGCGTTGCTTCTCGCCCTCGGCCTGGTTGATCTTGGCGTCGCGCTCGCCTTCCGAGGTCAAGATCACGGCGCGCTTCTCTCGCTCGGCGCGCATCTGCTTCTCCATCGCCTGGAGCACGTCGGTCGGTGGATTGATGTTCCTGATCTCGTAGCGCAAGACTTTCACGCCCCAGGGCTCCGAGGCCTTGTCGAGCTCCGAGACGACGTTGGCGTTGATCGTGGCGCGCTCCTCGAAGGTGCGGTCGAGATCGATCTTGCCGATCTCGCTGCGCAACGTGGTCTGCGCGAGCTGCGTGATCGCGAACTCGAAGTTGGCGATGCCATACGAAGCGCGCGCGGCATCGAGCACCTGCATATAGAGCACGCCGTCGATGCCGACCTGCACGTTGTCCTTCGTGATGCAGATCTGCTCGGGGATGTCGATCGCACTTTCCTTCAGGCTATGGCGGTATGCCACTTTCTCCATGAGCGGAACCAGAATGTGGAAGCCCGCGTTGAGAGTGCTGCTGTACTTGCCGAGCCGCTGCACGATGTAGGCGCTCTGCTGCGGCACGACGATCGCCGTTTTCATGAGCACGACGAACGCAAAGGCGACCAGAACGAGCGCTATCAGAAAATCCGCCTGATCCATCTTGTTCTCCGAGTGTGTGGCTTAAGAGGCGCGCACCTTCAACGTGAGGCCGTCCACCGACTCGATACGGGCCGTGGCGCCGGCCGCAATCGACCGTTCCCCCACGTTGAGCGCCGTCCAACCGGTGCCACGGTACTCGATTCGGCACGAATTGCCGGGCGCGAGGTCCTGGGTAACCAGAATCTTTTGATCGACGTCGCCGCTGACCTTGCCGAGCGGTTTCGCCATGAGCTTCGAGTAGATCTGTCGGCGCAGTGTAAACATCGAGACGATTGCCAGCGTCGCGAACGCCAACCATTGCACGGTCACCGGCATCTCGATCCCGAGGAACGCGAGCAGCCCGACGAGAAGCGCGGCCAAACCCGCGAATACGAGATAGAACTGCGCATCGAGCGCCAATAGCTCGACGCCGAGCAGCACTACCCCGAGAATGCACCAACTCCACCAGGCCATATGTGTCCCCCGCCAGGAAGCAACGGCCGATTATCTGGGCCGGACCGCGTAGGCTCAAGGGCCACGAACGGCATCGAGCGTTTTCAGCACGGATTTCGGCGCCGTGAGCCTGTAGCTGCGCTCGACGACTTGAGCCACCTCGCGCCAGTCTACGCGGCCGCGGTCGAGCCGTAGGCCGAACCAGCCGCGCGGCCCGATGTAGGCCGGTAAATAGAAGCGCTCGGGCTCGCGCCGCGCGCGATCGGCGTTCTCGCCGAGCTCCGACTTCACGCACACCGAAACGATGCCATCGCCGTGGTGATCGTCGAGAAAATACGCGAACACCTTGCCGCGCACGCGGTAGATGCAGTGGTCGCCGTGCTCGGTGTGCTCGGTGCCGGGCAATGCCCGGCAAATGGCCGTCACGCGCTCGCGCTTCGTTGGCGTCTTCTTTTTCGACATCGCTGCTCCGCCGTCGACGGGGCGAGTCTACGCCGGTTGTTGTTTACGTACTTGTACCGATGGCAGCGATGGCAAGAGCCGCGGCACACTGTCTGCGCTTCGTTGTGGAGAGTTTGACTTGTCGATGCGTTGTTCCGGCCCCGCATGTGCGCTCGCCGCGGCTCTGATGCTCGCGAGCTGCGAGCGCTCACCCGCGCCCCCGGCCCCCGCTCCTCTGCCCGCTCGCGACGTGAGCCAGCCCGAGGGCTGGGCCGACGAGCTCGCAATGTCGCAGCCTCGCGACTTGAACCCCGACCCCGACGTCCTCGAGATCGAGCTCACGGCGCGCGTCGCCGACATCGAGGTCCTGCCGGGGAAGAAGACCACGGCCTGGACGTATAACGGCATCGTGCCCGGGCCGTTCATCAAGGCCAAGGTCGGCGACCGCGTCATAGTGCATTTCAGGAATGAGCTGCCCGACGCGACCACGATCCACTGGCACGGGCTGCGCGTGCCGAACGACATGGACGGCGCTCCGGGTGTGACCCAGCTGCCGATCGAGCCCGGCGGCGAGTTCCACTACGATTACACGCTGACCGACGCCGGCACGTATTGGTATCACCCGCACCTCGACTCGTCGACCCAGGTGGGCCGTGGCCTCTACGGGGCGCTGCTCGTCGAGGATCCTGCCGACCCCGACGTCTTCGGCGACGACCTCGTCATGATCCTCTCCGATATGGGCTTGACCGAGCAGGGAGAGCTGCTGCCGGCCGACACCGGCGGCGCCTTCGGCGATCTGTTCGGCCGCGAGGGCTCCGTGCTGCTCGTCAACGGCAAGGTGCGTCCGACGCTCAAGGTGCGCAACGGCAAGCAGCAGCGCTGGCGCATCATCAACGCGACGCGCGCGCGGTACTACAACCTGCGGCTCCGCAACCATCGCTTCTGGCGGCTCGGCGGCGACAACGGCCTCGCGGCGCGCTCGCAGGACGTCTACAACCTCATCGTGACACCCGGCGAGCGCGCCGACGCCGTGTTCACGCCCGCGGATCCGCCCGGCAGCCACAACGTGCTGCGCTGGGTGCCGACCGAGCGCGGGTACGGCAGCACGTTCAATCGCTCGGCCGAGGAGATGCTGCTCATCGAGACCGTGGCCGACGCGCCCGTGACGCCCGAGCCGATCCCGGCGGAGCTACGCACGATCGAGCCGCTCGACGTCGCGAACGCGACCCATCGGCAGCTCGATCTCACGATCGCCATCGCCTCGACGGTCGAAATGGGCATCAACGGCGTGCCCTATTGGAAGACGAAACCGCTCGAGGCGACGCTCGGCGAGACGCAAGTGTGGCGCATCGTCAACGACACGGATTTCTCGCACCCGTTCCACCTGCACGGCTACTTCTTCCAGGTCCAGGATCCGAACCGCGTGCTCGAGTGGAAGGACACGGTCAACGTGCCGACGAAATCCGAGATCAGCGTGGCCGTGCGTTTCGACGATCGGCCCGGCGCCTGGATGTACCACTGCCATATCCTCGACCACGCCGAGGCCGGCATGATGGGCACGCTCGTCGTGCGCGACCCGAGTGCGCCCGCGGCGGAGGCGCCGCCGCCGGTGCACCGCCACTGAGGCTAATGCGCCACGTACTCGGCGACCTCGACGAGGTTGCCGTCCGGGTCGCGAAAATAGATCGAGCTCAGCGCTCCTTGTGCGCCGCGCCGCGGCACGGGCCCCACCTCGATCGCAATGCCCTGCCCCTGCAGGTGCGCGAGCACCTCGGCGAGCGGCACGGTCGCGAGCAAGCAGAAGTCGCTGGAGCCGAACGTCGGTCGTTGCGCTTTGGTCGGCGTCGCCGTGGCGCGATCTTGCAGATTGATTTTCTGTTGGCCGAACTTCAACGCGTAGCGCGGCTGGCCATCGGGGCCTTTGAACAGCTCGCGCGCGAAACCGAGCGCGCGCTCGTAGAAAGCAAGCGTCGCCTCGATGTCGGCGACCGTGAGGACGAGGTGGTCGAGGCGGTCGGCGAGCAAGGCCGCGCGCGCCGCGCTCACGGCGTCACGGCCTCTGCCCGCAGGCGCCTACCGAGCGTCAGCAGGCATTTGTAGCGCGCCGAGCGCAGCATTTTGTAGGCCGCGCGCACGCCTTTGACGTTGGACCACTCGCGCAGATTCTTCTCGATCGTCTCCTCGCTGTTCTCGGTGAGATAGTCCTTGAGCGTGCGCTGCGTGTTGGTGGTGGAGTCGACGCCGCAGTCGGGGCAACGCCAGCGCCGACGAAGCACGTTCGTCGTACGGTCGACGTTGAGGCAGACCGTGCAAACGCTCCAGCCGTCGATGGGCTCGCGCTGCTCGATGAGGGCCTCGTAGCTCATGCGGCACTAGAGCATGCTGCTTGCGGCGAGGTCAATCTGCCGAGCGGGACTCAAGATTTTTTCGTTAGCCTAGGACACAATGTCGCCAAAGGGGCCCGCCATGGAACGGCGCCGCAAATAACAAGTGAAGTTGAGCCAAGACCGCATCCTGACGACGCACGTCGGCAGCTTGCCGCGCAGCGCGGCCGTCGTCGATCTCCTCTACAAGAGGGAAAACGGCGAGGCCGTCGACGCGGCAGCCTATGACGCTGCCGTCGCGGCCGGCGTCGCCGATGCGGTCGCTAAACAGGTCACGGCCGGCGTCGATATCGTGAGCGACGGCGAGACGAGCAAGGTCGGGTACGCCACTTATGTCAAAGACCGGCTGTCGGGCTTCGCGGGCCATTACCCGCGCCCACCGCACCTCGATCTCGCGCCCTACCCCGAGCTGCGCGAAGCCATGACGCGAATGATCGGCAAGCA
>DATFFV010000027.1:0-2978 GCA_035249885.1 Gammaproteobacteria bacterium
GTCGAGCTATCGGTCGTCGCGATCCATGGACGAATTGGGGGTGTTCTTGCGTCGCTAGGGGATTACCGAGGCGCCCTCGAGAGTTTGCTGCGCGGGATCGAGCTCGCAACAGATTCTTCGGAAGAAGCCGCTCCTTTGCTCAACGAGCTCGGTGGCGTCTACGTGGCCGCCGGCGAACCGTTGCAGGCAGTGGCCGCGTTTGCCGACAGCTATCGATTGGCCGGCGAATCAGCGGCGCTGCGCATCACGAGCGGCATCAATCTCGCACGCGTGCTCGTCGAAGCCGGGGTAGCGGGGGCGTTTCGCGACCGAGTGGAACGACTGCGTCGCGAGACTCTCGCGCTCCCCGATTCGGCCACGAAAGCGCAGGCGTTCCTGGCTATCGCGACGCTACTTCGGGAGCTCGATCCGAGCGCATCGGCGCGCGATGCGACGCAGGTGCGCGCCCGCGAAGCGGCGGCGGCTGCGCTCGAGCTAGCGCGCTCTTTCGGCGACGCGCAGCTACTCGCACTGGCTTACGGCGAGCTCGGCGAGTGGCACTTCGCTCATGGTCAGCTCGCCGAAGCACTGTCGCTGGCGCGGCTGGCGACCGTCGTGGCGCAAGACGGCGTTGCGAGCGAGGCGCTGTATCGCGCCGAGTGGTTGAGCGGAAGAATATTGAGGACCATGGGGCGACAGCCCGAGGCGCGCGCGGCCTATCGGGCAGCGGTGGCAAGCCTGGCGGCAGCGCAAGCGCCGCTCGTGACGTCCGAACGCAGCTTTCGAATGGACGTTTTGCCGTTGTACACGGAGTACGCCGACGTCACTCTCGCCGCGACGCCCGGTATCGCGCCGGCGGAGCGCCGCGAAACACTCCTCGAGGTGCGGCAGACGCTCGAGCGATTGAGGCTTGCCGAGGTCCTGAATTACTTCGAGAACCAATGCGCGGTTCCGGAGGTGTTCGACGTGCGTGCGGGTCAGGTCGCCGACGCCGTCGTCATCTATCCGGTGATATTTGCGGATCGCACGGAGCTGCTCGTCAGCACGAACGACAACGTATTCCAGTTCACGGCCCCTGTCGGCCTCGACGAGCTGACCGCGCAGGCGCTGCTGCTCCGCAGAGCCCTCGAGGCCGCCGATTCGGACTCGGCGTACCTCGCGCCTGCGCAACGGATCTATCGCTGGTTGATCCAACCGCTGCTGCCCGTCATAGAGCAGGCGACCCCAAAGGCGTTGGTTATCGTTCCCGCGGGGCCGTTGCGGACCGTGCCTCTCGCCGTGCTGCACGACGGCCGACAGTTCCTCATAGAGCGTTACCCGCTTGCGACGACGCCCGCTGCATCGTTGATCGCGACGGGCGCCTCGCCGCCGATGGGCCGCGTGCTGGCGACGGGTCTCGTCGACTCGGTACAAGGTTTTCCCGCCCTGCCGTTCGTGGCAGCGGAGCTCGCGAGCGTCGCCGAGACCTTTCCGGCCAGGGTGTACGTCGACGAGGACTTTCAGAGCGCGACCGTGCAGCGCGAGATCTTGCAGGGCGGCTATGCCATCGTGCATCTCGCCACACATGCGCAGTTCGAATCCGATTACCAGCGTTCGTTTCTCTTGACGTATGACGATCTCATCACGATGGACGAGCTCGAGGAGCTCATGAGCGGCCAACGCCTGTCGACGCAGCCCGTCGATCTGCTGGTTCTAAGCGCCTGCCAAACAGCCGCAGGCGACGAACGAGCGGCGCTGGGTCTCGCCGGCGTCGCCGTCAAAGCCGGGGCACGTAGCGCGCTCGCTTCGTTGTGGCAGATCAATGACGAGTCGACGGCCGGGCTGATAGCCGAGTTCTATCGGCAGCTCGGAAGCCGGAACGGCAAAGCGGCCGCTCTGCGAGGCGCGCAACTCAAACTCATGAACGACGAGCGATACCGGCATCCCGCCTACTGGGCACCGTTTCTCTTGATCGGGGACTGGCGCTGAGATCGTAGCAGAGAGTATGAACAACAAGATCCATTGGCCCGCAGGTGCCGCGTTGTTGGTCGTAGCGGCCGAGGCTGCGCAGGCGGAGGTCGTTTTCGACGGTTCGCTCGGGCCCGTGGCGACCCTGAGCGGTGCATTCGAGATCCCCAACTCGTACGGCACGCAGGTCGGCGCCAATCTGTTCCACAGCTTCGCCCGTTTCAATGTGAACCCCGGCGAGAGCGCAACCTTCACCTCCAACTTCGGCGGCCTCACGGCGCACGTGATAGGGCGCGTCACCGGCGGCGCACCGTCAATCATCGACGGCGGGTTGTCGAGCTCCATCGCTGGGGCGAGCCTGTGGCTCGTCAACCCTGATGGTCTGATCTTCGGGCCAGGCGCCGTCCTCGACGTCGACGGCGGTTTCTATGCCAGCACGGCGGATTTCCTCGCGTTCGAGGACGGCGGACTCTTCGCTGCGACAGACCCGGGTGCGTCGATGCTTACCGTGGCGACGCCCGCCGCGTTCGGCTTTCGCGACGCCAACGTCGCACCCATTGAGGCCGGGGCGGCCACGCTCGGAGTCCGCGAAGGCGAGCGCCTATCTCTCGTCGGCGGCGACCTCGTGCTCACGGGCACCACACTCCTGGCTCCGAGCGGCGTGATCGATCTTGGCAGCGTCGCGGGCGCAGGCACGATGCGCCCTACGCTCGAGGTCGGAAGTGTCGCAGACTTCGGTGCGGTCACTCTCCGCGGAGCGAACGTCGACACGACGGCCGCAAGCGGTGGCGAAATCCACATTCGCGGTGGCCGGCTGGTGCTCGAAATGAGCACCTTCCTCACGGCCAACACGGTAGGAGCGGACACGACGGCGCGTGGTGGCGACATTCGGCTCGACGTTAATGAAGCGGCGATTCTCGGCGGCAGCCAGCTGAGCTCGACGACGTTCGGGGCCGGCAACGGTGGACTCATCCGCCTGAACGCCGTGGGCGACGTGAACATCGAGGGGAGCGTCGGCGGCACGCCGGCGGGCATCTTCGCCAACGTTCGGG
>DATFFV010000028.1:0-3175 GCA_035249885.1 Gammaproteobacteria bacterium
CTCGTGTTCGGCCCGAGCGACCTCGGTTTCGCCTTCGGCGGCTTGTTCGGCGTTCTCGCGGCCGGCGCGTTGCTGACGCCGCTCGCCACGATCGTGCTCATGAGCGCGTTCGATCGCGTCATCGGCCGCAGGCTCGGTATCGCCGTCACACTCGCGATCCGCGGCGTCGGAGCGTCGTTGAGCCGCACGGGCGTCGCGACCGCGGCGCTCGCCGTCGCGGTCGCCACCGTCAACGGGGTGGGCCTCATGATATTCAGCTTCCGCACGAGCCTCGACGCCTGGCTCGACACGACTTTGACCGCGGACATCTATGTCGGCGGCGACGGCGCCGATTTGGCCGAGCTCGGAGCATCGGGATCATTGGTCGCGATCGAGGGTGTCGAAGGGTTGACGCTCACGCAAAACCGCGTCGTGCCGACCGCACGCGGGGACATCGCGATTCGCGCCGTGCAGCCGGGCCGGCGCGGCTTTGGGCTCGCGATCGTCGCCGGCGACGCGGATGCGGCGCTCGCGGCGCTTGCCGACGGACGCGCCGTGGTTGCGTCGGAACGGCTGCTCTTCGCCCGCGACCTCCGCCTCGGCGACGAGCTCGAGCTCACGGCGCCGACGGGGGTGCGTCGGCTGCCGATTGCCGCCGCATTCCGCGACTTCAACACGGGCACGCCGGCGATCGTCATGTCGCTCGAGCGGTACCGGCGCGACTGGAGCGATATGACTCTCGGCGGTATCGGCATCGATCTTACCCCCGAGGCCGACGCGGCCGCGGTCGAGGCGGCCGTGCGTTCGCTTGTGCGACCGGGCTCGCGGGTTCGCTCGAGCGCGACGATCGAGCGGCTGTCGCTCGCGGTATTCGACCGTACTTTCAAAGTGACCGAAGTATTGCGGGTTCTCGCTGCCATCGTCGCGTTCCTCGGCATCCTGAGCGCCTTGCTCGCGATCGAGCTCGAGCGAGCGCGCGAGCTCAGCGTGCTGCGAACGCTGGGCTTCACGCCGCGAGGGCTGAGCGCGACGTTGCTGACGCAGACCGGGCTGCTCGGTCTAGCGGCGGGCCTCGCCGCGATCCCGATCGGCAGCGCGCTCGCGGCGTTGCTCGTTCACGTGATCAATCGCCGCTCCTTCGGCTGGAGCATGGATCTTACGATCACAGCGGAAGCCGTGATCGCGGGACTATCGTTGGCCGTCGTCGCAGCGTTGCTCGCGGGGCTCTACCCTGCGTGGCGCGCCAGTCGAGTCGAGCTCGCGGCCGGGCTGCGGGAGGACTGAGGCATGCGCTCATGGCTCGCACTGCTCGTCGCCCTCACCGCGTGCTCAGCGCAGCAGGACGACGCGCCCGCGCCCGTGAGCAGCGGTTTGCGTTACCTCGGTGGCGTGGCGGATTCAAGCTTCGCGCGCGCTACGGAGCCACGTGAGTTTCGGTTTCCCGCGGATCACGGCGGCCATCCGGAGTTTCAAACCGAATGGTGGTATCTGACGGGCAATCTTGCGACCGCGGACGGGCGGCATTTCGGCTTCGAGCTTACGTTCTTCCGTTACGCCGTGGCCGCAGGTACTTCAACGCACGAGGGGGCGTCCGCGTGGCGCGCCGACCAAATCTGGATGGCGCACTTCGCCATCACCGATACCAAAGAGCAACGATTCCTTACGGCGGAGCGATTGTCGCGCCAAGCTTTGGGACTCGCAGGCGTCACCACCGAGCCGCTGCGCGTATGGGTCAAGGATTGGTCGCTCGAGGGCGGCGAGGCGGCGGGTCGGTTGGAATTGCAGGCCGAGGCGCGCGACGAAAACATGGAGCTCGTGCTCGAGCTCACGGCCGCGCGGCCGCCCGTTGCGCACGGCGCTGCGGGCCTCTCGCACAAGGGCGCAACCGCCGGCAACGCCTCGTACTACTATTCGGTTCCGCGACTCGAAGCCCGGGGCAGGGTTGGCGTCGAGGGAGCGACGTTCACCGTGACGGGATCTGCCTGGCTCGATCGCGAATGGAGCACGAGCTCGCTCGAGCCCGGCATCGTCGGGTGGGACTGGTTCGCGCTCCACATTTCGGACGGCGCGAGTCTCATGTTCTATCGGCTGCGCACCGCGAACGGCGAGTCGAGCCCCTACAGCAGCGGCAGCTACGTGAGCCCGGCGGGTGCCCGGACCGAGCTCTCGGCTACCGACGTCGCGCTGACGCCGCTCGATCACTGGACCAGCAGAACCACGGGGACGCGCTACCCCACGGCTTGGCGTTTGCTGCTGGCGAGCCAAGGGCTCGACCTCGAGATCCGTCCCTACTTGCAACACCAGGAAGTCGATCTATCGGTGCGCTACTGGGAGGGTGCCGTGCACGCCGACGGTTCCGGCGCGCAAGGCCGCGTGACCGCACAAGGCTATCTCGAGCTCGCCGGTTACTAGCCGTCCGCGATGCGAACGCCGGACGCGCGCGCACAAGCGCACTTCGTAAAAAGAAAAACCCCCGGCCTGTTCGACCGGGGGTTTTTGCATTAAGAGCCTGGCGATGACCTACTCTCGCGTGGGATAACCCCACACTACCATCGGCGCTGGACGTTTTCACTTCCGAGTTCGGAATGGGATCGGGTGGTTCCCGCCCGCTATTGCCGCCAGGCAAACCGGTATGCGTTCCGCGTCTTCGTCGCACGAAGCTCGCCGAACGCGCAATTTGGGATGATCCGTCCCGTCGCTCTGTCGCATCGATCACCCAAACCGTTTGGGTGTTATATGGTCAAGCCTCACGGGCAATTAGTACTGGTTAGCTCCATCGATTACTCGACTTCCACATCCAGCCTATCAACCTCGTAGTCTACGAGGGCCCTTTAGGGGGATCGCGTCCCCAGGGAAATCTAATCTTGGGGTGGGCTTCCCGCTTAGATGCTTTCAGCGGTTATCCCTTCCGTACATAGCTACCCGGCGATGCCACTGGCGTGACAACCGGAACACCAGAGGTACGTCCACTCCGGTCCTCTCGTACTAGGAGCAGCTCCCCTCAAATTTCCAACGCCCACGGCGGATAGGGACCGAACTGTCTCACGACGTTCTAAACCCAGCTCGCGTACCACTTTAATCGGCGAACAGCCGAACCCTTGGGACCTGCTACAGCCCCAGGATGTGATGAGCCGACATCGAGGTGCCAAACTCCTCCGTCGATGTGGACTCTTGGGAGGAATAAGCCTGTTATCCC
>DATFFV010000029.1:0-5176 GCA_035249885.1 Gammaproteobacteria bacterium
CGCCGGCTGCCGCAGCCGTCATGAGATCGCGGCGGCTGATCGGGCTTTCGGTCGTCATTGTTATCTCCCCCGTTCTGCTCGCCAAGAGGATAGTCCGGCGCGGTTTTCGATACTATGGCCGCGACTTCCGCTGGGAATGACGGCGATGGTGTATCTCTGGGTTGCGGTCGGCGGCGCGCTCGGCAGCGTGGCGCGTTATGCGTGCTCGGGCTTGGCCGTGCGCTGGCTTGGCGGCGGTTTCCCTTGGGGCACGTTGTTCGTCAACATCGCGGGCTCGTTCGTCATCGGCGTGCTCGCGGCGCTCGTCACGGCCGACGGCCGGCCCGCGCTTGGCCCCGATGCGCGCGCGTTCTTCATCGTCGGCATCCTCGGCGGCTTCACGACGTTCTCGTCGTTCAGCTTGGAGACACTCAATCTCGCGCGCAGCGGGGCGCTCGGCGCAGCGGCCGCGAACGCGGGATTGTCGCTCGTGTCGTGTCTCGCGGCCGTGTGGCTCGGTTTCGCCGCGGGCGCATGGTTCAATCGTTGAGCCCTTTTTCGTTGCCGCTCGCCACGCCCTGCCGGTAGACTGGCCGGCGGAGAGGTGCCGGAGTGGCCGAACGGGCTTGACTCGAAATCAAGTGTGCGAGCAATCGTACCGTGGGTTCGAATCCCACCCTCTCCGCCAGACCGCGCGAAGTACGCCGCCACCTGACGGTACTCCCACAGAGGCTTGGGCCGCGTGACTTGGGTGATCGTCTTCTTGAGGCTGCGCGCGGAGACCGTTCCACCGGCGATTTCGGCCGCCCCCGCAGCACCAGCGCAACCGCAACGCAGTGCTTGCAGAAATCGATGCCCTCCGACGCGGGGCACTCGCACGCGCCCTCGAGAACTCGCTCGGAATGGCGCAGTTCGACACGATAAGGCTGACTGCCTTCGACGACGGCCACTGTCCGCCGAGCGTTGGAATCGACGGAGCTGACTCGCCCGTCGTCGAAGTAAACGATGCCGCGCTCGTAGGCAGCTTGCCCGGCGAGCTTGACCAGAAGCGATTCCGAGATTTCGATCAGCCCGTTTGCCTGCGTTTCAGTGCCATTCCTTTATTATCGACGCGATCATACGCGTCCAAGATTCTCGCGCCGAATGGCTCTATCCGCTGAGCCATCCGCGCCCTGTGCGCGCGATCTCGCTGGCGAATTAGGAACCCAGGCGCCGGCCGAGTCGATCGCCCAGCAGCAGCAGGCAGGGCGTCATCACGAGCGTGAGCAGCGTCGCGAATGCGAGGCCGCCCGCGACCGCCGTCGCGAGCTGCGTCCACCACTGCGTCGACGGGCCGCCGATTTCGACGCTGCGGCTCAAGAAGTCGACGTTGATGCCGAGCACCATCGGCAGGAGCCCCAGGATCGTGGTCACCGTCGTGAGCAGCACGGGCCGCAGGCGCTGCGAGCAGGTCAAAAGAATCGCCTGCTTCGTCTCGACGCCCTGGCGGCGAATGATGTTGTACGTATCGATGAGCACGATGTTGTTGTTGACGACGATGCCCGCGAGCGCGATCACGCCGATGCCGCACATCACGACGCCGAAGGGCTGATCCGTGATCAGGAGGCCGAGCAGCACGCCGACGGTGGAGAACACTACGGCCGTGAGGATGAGCAGCGCCTGGTAGAAGCTGTTGAACTGCGTGACGAGAATCAACGCCATGAGAAACAGTGCGACGGCGAACGCCCGCACCAAGAACTCTTCGGCCTCGCGTTGATCCTCGTTTTCGCCGCGGAACCTGATTTCGACCGCGGGATCGATGCCGGACGTGGCGAGCCACTGCTCGATCTCGCGGATTTTATCGTCGGCGAGCACGCCTTCGGCAACGTCGGCGCTCACCTGGAGCACGCGATGGCCGTCGACTCGTTGCAGATTGCCGACACGCGGCGCGGCGGTCCGCGTCACGAAGTTGCCGACGGGCACCATGCCGCTCCCGGAGCTCACACGCAGGTCGTCGAGCTGCGTGAGATTGCGATCTTTGTCCGGGAAGCGCACGCGGATGTCGACCTCGTCGTCGGCGTCGTTCGGCCGGTAATCGCCGATCAAGATGCCGTTCGTGACGAGCTGGATCGCGCTGCCGACCATCGTGATGTCGGCGCCGAAACGGGCCGCTTCGGCGCGGTCGACGGCCATCTTCCAGTCGATGCCGGGCAGCGGGCGGCTGTCCGTCACGTCGATCAAGCCGCCGATCTCCTCGAACCCTTCGCGGAGCCGCGCGATCGCGTCGCCGAGCAGCTCGGGCCGGCGCGACGAGACCTCGAGCTGGATGGGCTTGCCCGAGGTGACGCCCGACTCCTGCCCCTGCGGCTCGATTACGAGACCGGCGAGACCGGCCGTGCGCTCCCGCACTTCGGCGAGAACTTCGGCCGACGGCCGCCGCTCGCCCCAATCGAGGTAGCGCAGCTGTATTCGGCCGATGACGTCCTCGTCGCCGTCGTCGCCGAGCCGCAAGCCGCTGCGGGCATAGACCGACTCGAATTCCGGCATGTCGAGGATCCGGTCCTCGACGAGCCGCACGAGGGCGTCGCGCTCTTCGACCGAGAGATCCCCACGCGCGCGGATATTGACACTCGCCTGCGTGGGCTCGATCTCCGGAAAGAACTCGACGCCGCGGCCGAGCCAGCTATAGAGGAGATACGAGCCGATGAGCACGCCGGTCGCGCCGAGCACGACGCTCTTAGGGCGCGCGAGCGCGCGCCGCATGAGGCCGACGTAAGCCGCGGTCGCGCCGGTCAGGCGCTCGAGCGTCGCGCGCGCATCGACGTCCGAGGCTCCGCCGGACGGGACATTGTGCTTGGGCGCGATGCCCTGCGCGCGCCTGCCGAGCACCGAGCCGACGGTCGGCACGAAGATGAGCGCCATGACGAGCGAAGCCGACAACACGAGGAGCAACGTGATCGGCAGGTACTTGATGAACTCCCCGGTAATGCCGGGCCAAAACACCAGCGGCAGGAACGCGGCGAGCGTGGTCGCCGTCGAAGCGATCACCGGCCACGCCATACGCTGCGCGGCGAGCATATAAGCGTCCTTGCGGCCGTAGCCCGCGGCGAGATTGCGGTCTGCGAGCTCGACGACGATGATCGCGCCATCGACGAGCATGCCGACGGCCATGATCAACGAGAACAGCACGACGATGTTGATGCTGTAACCGAGCATCGCGATCGCGAGGATGCCCGTGAGGAACGAGCCCGGAACGGCGACACCGACGAGGCCCGCCGACCGCGGGCCGAGCGCGGCGAGGATCACCACCATCACGAGCAACACCGCAGCGAGCACGTTGTTTTGCAGGTCCTTGAGCATCGTGCGGACGTCCTCGGAGGAGTCCTGCGTGAACTCGACCTGCACGTTCTCGGGCCAGAGCGCGCGTTCCTGCTCGACCGTGCGACGCACCGCGTCGACGACCTCGATGATGTTCGTGCCGATGCGCTTGGAGATCTCGATGGCGATCGCGGGCTCGCCGTTGAGGCGCGCGAACCCTGTCCGGTCCTTGAACGTGCGCCGCACGATCGCGACGTCGCGAAACGTGACGGTGCGGAGCCCCTCGGTCTTGATGGGCAACGTAAGCAGCGCATCGAGGTCTTCGAAGACGCCGGGCACCTTGACGGCAAACCGTCCCTGCCCCGTGTCGAGCGCGCCCGCCGCGACGAGGCGGTTGTTGCGCGACACGTAGTTGACGAGGTCCTGGTAGCTCAGGTTGTAGCTTTCGAGCGCGACGGGATCGACGATCACTTCGAGCAGCTCCTCGCGATCGCCGGCGATGTCGGCTTCGAGCACGCCGGGCAAGCCCTCGAGCGTGTCGCGTAGGTTCCTGGCGATACCCACGAGCGTGCGCTCCGGCACGTTGCCGTGGAGCTGCACGACGAGCACGGGAAAGAGCGCGACGTTGACCTCCTGCACCCACGGCTCGTCGGTGTCGGCGGGCAGCTCCGCCTTCGCGATGTCGACCTTCTCGCGCACATCGGTGAGCGCTTGGTCGGCGTCGAAGCCGGCGTCGAATTCGAGGATCAGGACGGCGCTGCCTTCGGCCGCGGTCGCGCGCAGCTCCCTGAGGCCCTCGATCGAGCGCAGCTCGTTTTCCATCGGCCGGATCAGCAACCTTTCGGCGTCTTCGGGCGAGATGCCCTCGTGCGTCATGTTGACGTACAGGGTCGGAATCGCGATATCGGGATCGGATTCCTTGGGGATCAACACGTAGGCCGTGCCGCCCGCGATCAGCAGGATCACGAGCATGAGGATCACGACACGCGGGCGCTCGACGGCGGCACGGATCAAGGCGTTCATGAGTAGCTCAACGCTTGGCTTGCGCGTCGCCGAGCCGCTGATTCGCCGCGTCGCTCACACCCGCGCTTGGCGGGAGCAGCGTCGGTTCCACGAGATCCCCGGCCCTGACGAAGCCCTGCCCGATCGTGATGAGTCGGATGTCCTCCGGCAAGCCGGTCACCGACACGCCGTCGCCGGACGAGCCGACGATCTCGACGGGGTGAAATTCCACGCGGTCGTGAGCGTTGACCGACTTCACGCCGACCATCCCGGCATCGTCGAGCGTGAGCAGCGCGGGCGAGAGCAAATGCGCCGTGATCTCCTCCGCCGCCAGGCGCAGCTCCGCGGTCATGCCGGCGCGCAGCTCGGCGCCGCCGTTCGCGATCGCGAGCTCGACGCGAAACGTGCGCGTGCCGGCGTCCGCGACCGGGGCGAGATAACGAATCCGGCCCTCGATGGGCGCGCCGCCGAGGTGCCGCGCGAACCCGGCCTTGCCTACGCCAAGCTCGTGAATGTCGCGCTCGCTCACTTCGCCGACCACGAGCAGCGGATCGGTATCGACGAGCTCCGCGACGGCGTCGCCGGCATTGACATAGTCGCCGAGCTCGACGAGGCGATCCTGGAGCACGGCGTCGAACGGCGCGACGATCGTGGTGTTGGCGATCTCGAGCTCGACGCTTTCGCGCGCCGCGCGCGCGCTCGCGACGCGCGACGCGAGCTCGGCGAGCTGCGCGTCCGACACGAACTGCTCCGCTTTGAGCTCGCGCGCGGCTTCGAATTGCTGCTCGGCGTAGGCGATGAGCGCGCGTGCCTCCTCGAGCCGCGCTTCGCGATCGCGCAAGTCGAGAGCCACGATTCGCTCGCCGGCTCTGACGGCTGCGCCGCGCTCGGCGCCGAG
>DATFFV010000030.1:0-5860 GCA_035249885.1 Gammaproteobacteria bacterium
CGACGCCACTTTGATGACCTCGGGGTCCGTGCCGGGCCCCGCCCAAACCATGAGGCTGATCGGCATCGGGTACGGCAACCGCGAGGCCACCGTGCCGCTCACGGAGCGATACGATCGCCCGTCGTCGTTGAGCTCATAGCGCGGCTCATACGCGACTTGCGTGTAGCCGGCGGGCACGTCGATCTCCGGCCCGCCGAGCAGCGCCGTGAACGCCTGGCAACAGCTCGCCGAGCCGCGGTTGCGGACCGCGGGCTCCGCAGGGCCGCCGATCTTCGGCGGCGGCAGCGTGTTCTCGGGGTTCACGAAGACGTCGATGTCGTTCTCGAGCATGACTTTTTGCACGACGTGTTGCAGCACGATGCGCATCTTGAGGTAGCTCATGTCGCCTTCGTCGGGGCGCAAGTCCTGAATGCCGATCGCGTTGACGGACCCCGCACGATGCGCGTCGCTCTGGAACCGCGAATTCGCGACGAAGCTCGCCCAGTCGATGACGCGCCGGTCACCGCGTGCGCGCAGGTATTTATTGACGGTGAACGGGCTCTTGAAGTTGTCGAGGCCGCTGCTGATCGTGCGCAGGTTGATCTCCGGCGAGAGCGGCGCAAGCCCAAGCGCCAGCGCGATCGCATAGTCGGTCGTGCGCACGTCCCAGCCCGGCACGGCGAACCTGAGCTCGCCCGAGCGGCCCGTCTGCCAGAAATACTCGGGCACGTTGTGCGCGAGGATCTCGGCGAACGCGTCGCGGAACGTGTACTTCATGTTCGGCACGTCGGGATCGTCGGGATAGAGAGGATCGCTCGATTCGACGAGCTCGGCGCCGAGCTCGTCGCGCAGCACGGCTTTGATCTCGCGATCGAGCTGGTCGCTGATCGCCTCGTCGTTCTTCGTGTGCTTCACCATGAACTCGCGCACGACACCGATGCGCATTCCTGCGAGCGGTTTAGCGGCTGCCGCCGTCGCGTCGACGACGAAGCTCGAGTAGGGCTCCTGCGGCATCAACCGTTGCGGGATCGCCGTGAACATGTCCTCGGTGTCGAAGCCCTTGACGGCGTCGAGGACGCGTGCGGCGTCCTCGACGGTGCGGCAGTGGATGCCGGCGCGGTCGCCGATGCGTTGGCTGTTCATGCCGCCATGCATCATGAGGCCGCGCGTGGTCAGGAAGTTGACGATGTTGTTGCGCGAGGCCGGCCCCTTACACGACGCCGAGCCCTGCTCGCAGATCGAGCACTGCACGAGGTTCGCCGACACCGACACGCCAGAGCCCGAGCTCGTGCCGCGCGGCACGCGCTCCGTGTCGTAGGGATTGCACGGCTGCCCGCCCCACGCTGCGTCGGCGTAGTTGCCGTCGGGTAGCCACGACTTCGCGCGCTCGGCGCCGTCGTAGGAGAGGCCCGTCTTCGCGGCCGTGGCGGCCGCGTAGATGATCGCCCCTTTCTCGCGCAGGTCCGCGATGTCGGGCGAGTCGACGGGCGGCACGTCCATCGCGTAGCTCACGTCGTTGCCGCCTGTCGAGCGGATGTCCTTCGCGTCGTACCAGTTCTTGTGCGAGAAGACGACGCAGTACATCGGCAGCTTGTCGAGGTCGGGATTGCGGCCGTACAGCGCGTCGAGCTCACGGGCGCGCTCGAGCGCGTCGGGTTGTCGTCTAAAGGCCTCGCATTCCGGTGGCGCGTCGGCTGGCAGCGGCCCCGCAGACGGATGCGCGTCGAAAGCGCCTTTGCAGGTAACCGAGCGCTCGCCGCGGATGTTCAGGGTCTCGAGCGCGTTCAACTGCCCGGCGTTCGGGATGCCGACGCGCATGCCCACCTGTTGCTTCACCGTGGGATCCGACGCGGTCGTTTCCATGCGGCCGAGCTCGACGGGCGGGCCCGTGTAGCGCGCGAAATCCGGCAGGACGCTGCTGACGGGCACGGTCTCGGTCGGGAACGCGAGGGGCTTGCCGGCCCGAACGATGCCGTGCGTCGGGGGGATCGGTGCTCCGTCCGAAGTGACGAGCGCCGTGCACATGCCGTTGTACGCTTGCGCGCGCTCGATGTAGCTTGCGACGACCGCTTCGCAGGTCGTCTCGCCCGAACGAATCGCGGCGTGCACCTCCGCGATCGTGGTTTCCTCGACTGCGAAACCGTTTTGCGCCACGCTCAAGCTCGGCACGAGCACGGTGAGCACCACGAACAGCGCGGTGAAAAGCAGCAGGGACGGCAGGTCGTTTTCCGGCTCCGGTGAGCGCGCCTCTAGATCCATGGAGGATTCCGCGGGAGCAGGCTCGTTGTTGTCCAAGTGAATGTCTCCTCGATGTTGGTTCAGAACTTCGCCCGAATCGTGGCCTGCCACCGGCGATCGGGCATCGCCTGTGCCAGCGAATCGGACAAGGTGTCGCCCGTGCGCGCGCGGAAGTAGCGCTCGTCGGTCGCGTTCAGCACGTCGAGCTTCACGTGGAAACGGCCGATGTCGAGAAACATGCCGGCGTCGACGGTCGTCGTCGCGGGGAGCTCGACGAGCATGAGCCTTCCCGCGTAGACGCTCGAGAAGTGATTGCTCGACAGCGTGAATCCCAAGCCGTTGTCGAGCCTGTACTGCGCGGTGAGGCCGAGCTGCGTCTCGGGGTTGCCGCGCTTCGTGGAATACAGGGACGAGAGCTCGTCCGGCATCACGAGAAAGGACCGGCCGCCGTAGAGGAACGCTTCGGCGGGATACACGACGTTGCCGTTCGCATCGAGCACGTCCTGGAAGCCGAGCACGCGGGCGTTGACCATGAAATTGCCGCCGCCCGTGACCGACTGGAACTCGGTCTGCTGGCGCAACACGTAGAACGACAGGAACGCGTTGCTCGTGGGTACCCACTTGACCTCGGCTTCCCAGCCTTCGGTCAGCGTCGAGCTGACCTCGGCGTCGATGACCGACGGATCGTCGTCCTGCCTCACGCTGATGCGCGTTTGCTCGTAGGCGGCCGTCGTGAAGAACAGCTTGTCGTCGAGCATGGCGAGCTTGATGCCCGCTTCGCGCAGCCGCGCCGAGCCGATGTGGCCCGCGAGGATGACGGAGTTGTCCATGCTGTTGTTGTTGTTCTCGAGCGTGAGGCTCGACTCGGCGACCGTGACATAAGGTCGAACGTTGTCGCCGAACTGCCGCGACAGGCTCAGGCTCCAGGATCCGCCGGAGTCGCGGCCGCTCGCACCTGTGTCGGACGTGCGCCACCGTCCGGGATTTGCGGACGTGCCCGTCGTCGCGTTGAACGTGTTGCCGAAAGTCGTGTTCTCGGCGCGCGACTTGTCGTAGCGGCCGCCGACGAGCAGGTTCGTGCGGCCGTGGAAGCTCATGTCGAGCAGCACGCCGATACCGGCTTCGTAGTACTCCGTCTCGTAGTTGCTCGTCCACGGCGCGCCGTCGTTGAGGATGTCGGGGTTGTCGAACGGATGGACGAACGTCGCGTTGCCCGTCATCGTGCCGTCGCCGAGCATCGCATCCGTGCGGTGCGACGCGAAGTCGCCGCCGTAGCGAAAGCCGGTCGCCTTCGTCCAACGCACGTTCGCCGACGCGAGCGTGTTGATGTCGAGCCAGTTCGGCAGATCCGCTAGCCGGCGCGTCACGGTGAACTTGTTTTCCATCACGTGGACGTCTTGCTTGCCGCCGCCGGGCTGCTCGGACAGCTTGAATTGGTCCATGCTGTCGTAGAAGAACTGATTCTTCATCGTGAAGTTCTCGTCGGCGTCGTTGACGAGATCGATGAAGCCCATGAGGAACTTGGCTTCGAGGTCGCGCTCGAAGCTGTCCGCGCGCCGCAGGTTCAGTGTGTCGTAGCCGACCGTGCGGGGGTCGAGCACCATGCCGACCGGCACGTAGCCCGACGACGGCAGGGGCCCGCCGACGCCCTGCGCGCGCAACAAGCCGTCCGGGTCGGCATCGGGGTTCGCGACGAGATAGTCGTACATCGACTGTGGGATGCCCGTGATCGCGGGGAACTGATCTAGCGGCAGGTAGTTGCCGTTCGCATCGCGCGGCCAATTGAAGCGTTGGGAGAGCGGCTGATTCGCAGAGCCCAAGTTGCCGCTAACGGGCGAGCCACCGTGCATCTCGAGGTACCCGACGTGGCCGTTGCCGTTCGCGTCGAGGTTGGCGAGCGGCGAGCCGCGCAGGTAACGTCCCGAATCGACGAGCGCCTGGTCGAAACGATTGATCAAAGCGCCCGAAGTCGTCGAGTTTTGGTAGTTCACTCCGGTCTCGAGCCGGAAGTTGCCGACGATGTTGTCGATGTTCACGGCGGCTTGCGTGAGCCGCTGGCCGACGTCGACTTGCTCGGCGAATGTCCCGGACTCCTCGGCCAGCCCGTAGACGTAGTAGCCGCCCTGCCGCGCGTCGAAGCGCAACGGGCCGCCGATGCCGAACGACGACTCCGCGCGGTCGTATGAGCCGCTGATGCCGCTCGCGAATCCCTGCGGCCCGTCCAAATACCCGCCTTCGGCGGCGCGGCCGGCTTTGGGCACCATGTTCGTGTAGCCGCCGATCTTGCCCATCCCGTAAATCGGCGACGGCGGGCCTTTGATGACCTCGATCGTGTCCATCGCGGCGAGCACGCTGCGGCCGTGGCCTTGCAGGTTCAGCCGCTTCATGCCGCGGAAGTAAGTGTCGGCCGAGACGTTACGCACGTCGATGCCGCCTTGGATTCCAAACCGCGTCGTCGTGAACACGCCCGGCACGACCTTCACGAGGTCCTCGACGGCCGAGAGGCCGAAGAGCTCGATCGTCTCCTGGCTGACGATGGAAACCGCGCGCGGAGTCTCGAGCAGCGGCTTGTTGAAGCCGAACGATGAACCGCTCGGCGCATTCGGCAAGATCCGATTCGGATCGGCGGTTATGACGATTTCTTCGTCGATGCCCGCATCTGCCGCGGGCGCCGCGGGTTGCGCCGCAGCGGTCTTGCCGAGCGTCGCGAGCGCGATGAGCAGCGCGGCGGATAACCGGCTCCGCGATGGCGCCGGCGTATCGAGATGGATCGTGGTCATGCAGTCTCCCTCTGTCGTTGTCGTCGTGTGGGCGGGCCGTTGCAGGTGGCCGACACCGAACACAGACGCGTCACAGTGCCGTGGCCCCTACCGTCGAACGGGATGAAAAGAATTCCGCGACCGATGACGCGAAGTACTGCGCGCGCGGCGTTGGGGCAGGGCCGTCTTGCGGGCGCGCCGCGGCGGTGCGCTCGGCACGTTCGACGTGCCGGAAACCGAGGCAGCGCGTGCGGCACGGTGTTTGCAGCGACCGCCGGAAGACACGATGAGGCGATCCGTGAATCAGAACGACGACAACCGCTGCCGGCGCGCCCCCCTCTCGACGGGAGACGTCGTACGCAGTCATCACCGGTCCGTCTTGCGGTTCCTCCGGCGCCGCGGCGCCACGCCCGACGACGCGCTCGACATGGCGCAGGACACTTACTTGCGACTACTGAAGTATGAGGGCGCGACGACGATCGAATCGCCGCCGGCGATGCTGTTTCGGATCGCCGGCAACGTCGCCGCGGACCATGGCCGTGCCGCCGTGTTGCGGCGCCGCGTCCGTTCGTTCGAGGGTGACGCCTACGACACGGTTGCGTCGAGCCAACCTTCGGCCGAGCGCGAGCTCGCCGCGGAGCAGGTTGCGACGGCGGTGGATCTGGCGATCGCCGCGCTGCCACCGCAATGTCGCGCGGTGTTCCTGCTGAGCCGGATCGAGGGTCTGACCTACCCGGAGATCGCAGCGGAGCGCGGCATCTCGGTAAAGACCGTGGAGAAGCACGTCAGTCACGCTCTGCGCGTCTGCGCAGGGCTTGATGCATAACGCGTTACGCCGTTCCGTTATAGGGTCGGCACGGCCAACGGCACGAGCGGCATTCGTT